>JAFZCF010000084.1 GCA_017552165.1 Clostridia bacterium | reverse complement strand
GTCAGGCGCGAGCTGACCTTTGAGCTCGACAGAAAGAAAGAAAAGCTCAATCTCCTCACCGGTCTAGGGATAATCCTTCTCGACATCGACAAGGCTATAAAGATCATCCGCGAAACAAAGCTCGAAAAGGACGTTGTCCCGAACCTCATGGCGGGCTTCGGCCTCAACAAGGAGCAGGCGGAATACGTCGCGGATATAAAACTCCGGAACATCAACCGGGAATATATCGTAAACAGGGTCAAGGAACTCGAATCTCTGAGAGGCGAAATCGAAGACCTTAAAAAGACCGTGTCGTCCGACGTACGGCTCGGCAACGTGATAGCCGCTCAGCTCACCGAAATAAAGAAGAAATACGGCCAGCCGAGAAAATCCGTCATAGTTCAGGAAAGCGATGCGCCCGTTTTCGACGAGAACGAGGTCGTTGACGATTACAAGGTCAAGCTGATATTTACCGCAGAGGGATACTTCAAGAAAATCACGACGCAGTCTTACCGCGGAAATGACGAGCAGAAACTCAAGGAAGGCGACTACGTAACGGATCTTATAGACGCGTCGAACTCCGCCGAGCTGATGTTCTTTACCGACAAAGGGCAGATATACAACGCAAAAGTTGACGATTTTGATACCGTCAAGGCCTCGCAGCTCGGAGACTACGTCCCGTCAAAACTGAAGTTTGACGTTGATGGCGAGCGCGCCATCGCTATGCTCTGTTTCAGCGGCAGACCGGACCCGAAATGGAAGGCGTGCATTTTCTTTGAAAACGGCAAGGCGGTAAGGATACCAATGTCCGCTTACGAGACAAAGTCCAGCCGCAGAAGATTGGCCGGCGCTTTTTCGACCGTCAGCCGTCCCGTCGGCGTTGTGATAGAGCAGGGAAAACCCGTTGACGTCTTTGTCTCGGGCGATACGACCGCAATGTACGTATCAACCTCGCTTGTCACCGAAAAGACCACAAGGACAGCGCAGGGCTCGTCACTCATGAACTTCAAAAAGGGCGGATCGGTAATTCTTGTGTCAAAGAATCCCGAGTCGCTCGGAATCGACGTGAAGAGATACCGCAAAAACAAAATTCCGTCAACGGGTATCACGCTTACGGAACAGGATAAAAAGGCCCTCCCGACCTCGAATGACGTTTAAGGCCTAAGGAAGGAACGAACATGAAAAGAATTTTCAGAACGCTTTTATCGCTGACGATGCTTTCGGCCGTCCTCCTGATCTGCGTCGCCGCTGATGATCTTTATTCGTCAAAGGATGACCCGCTGATCTCGCTCAGTTATGCAAACGACGTGCTTGGTCCCGAGATAATGACCGAGGTCCTCAAAAAGATCGACGCTGATTACGTCAAAAAAAGCGATCTTGAGCCGACCAATCCGTCCGGATATTCGCTTCTGACGATGCGTCAGGGACAGGCTCTCATGGCAAAAGGCATCTGTGAGGTTATCCTCACGGAGGGAGAAGCGACGGCCGTCGTCACTTCGGCGACAAACATTGAAAACGGTGCAGGTCTTATCGATACGACGTCCGGTTCTGTCGTCACAAACGGAGAGCAGCTGTCTCTTAATCATGCCATTGTTATTCCGAAGCCGGACGGCAGAGGTCTGAGAGCCGCTTCTCAGATACAGGTTCTCGTAAGGGGTGAGTACAATATCACAGGTTAAAAACAACAAGGGAAAAGGCGCGCCCGTGAAGGACAAAAAGAAACTTTTTGTCAGGATTGTGGTCTGGGTGCTGATCGCCGCCATGCTCGGCGGTACGTTCTATTATTTCATATACTTTCTCCTTGTCGGCAGATATCAGCGTGACGGGCTTTTATTCGGCGAGGTGATCCCCGAGCGTTCGGAACAGAACGCCGCGCCGGACGATACTCTCATACGGATAGCGATAGAATACGGCTCCGGAGTGTCCCCGTCGATAAAAGTCGCGGCATCCGGCGGATTTGTCGTGGGTACAGAGACGACGGACAGCGTTTTTACCGAACTTTTTCGAACCGAAACTCCCGTCCTCCACGCCGCGTACCGGACGGGGCTGTCAAAAAACTCCTCAACGGGGAACTATCAGCCCTGCGTTGACGGTCAGCCCGAAATAGGTCCGTATCACGTCAGACTGAACGTTGAGGAAACGGACGTTTCCGGCTGTATAACGGAAATCAGAAGCGCCCTTCCGGGAGTTCAGGTTTTCCGTGCGTTAGAAAACGGCGCGGACAGCATTATGCTCGGTTCATTTTCCGATCTCGACGGCGCGGAGGCTTTCCGCGCCGCTCTTGTTGAAGAATATACGCCGGAGCCGCCGGAGACCGTCGTGACCGACGAATCGGATACCTCGCAGGCCGACGGGACGTCGGTAATCGTCGAAACTGACGACGTAGTTTCGGAGGCATCGGAAACGGACGCGGAATCCAATCCCGGCGAAACGTCGGAAAACGGCGATGAGACGTTCCCGGGTGTCGATTCCGTTGAGACGGATGAAAGCGATTCTTCCGACACGTCGGAGCCGGCTGATACGGTGACGGAAAGCGTGACGGATCAGGACCCCGATCCGGATCCGTTTGTGATCGCCGTGCTTTCGAGTTCAATATCAGAGCCGACCGATGATTCGGTATATCTGATTTCCGACGACGGGGAAATAGAGTTTCTTTGCGACGTTCCGGACGATAATCTGTCGCTCGCCGTCAGGGCGGTTCCGCTCGCGGACGATACGACGTTCATCGATACATTCCGGTCCGCCGGAACGCGCAAATACGACGGAACGCTTGAATTCAAAGCCATCAAAGGAGACGAATATTTCGGTATAAGGATCGTCGACGTCCTCCCCCTCGATACCTACGCGGCGGGGGTGATACCCTATGAGATATCGTCATCCTGGCCGCTTGAGACGCAAAAGGCGTTCGCCATCGCGGTAAAGTCCTACGCGCTCACTCGTCGCGGCGCTCACGCATCAAGCGGCGCCGATCTTTGCTGTACGACCCATTGTCAGGTTTATAAGGGCTTCGCTTCGACGAACAGCCGCGTCTGGCAGGCGGTAAACGAAGTTAAGGGGCTTGTCGGGATAGCGTCGAACGGAAGGATATGCAACTGCTATTATTCTTCAAGCATGGGCGGATGTACGGCAAACGTTAACGAGGTGTGGAGCGGATCGCTGTCTACCTATCCCTACCTGAAGGCGGTCGCAACTCCCTGGGAAAAATACAATACGCACAATAAAGCTCACTGGACGGCGGAGTATACCCCGGAAGCACTTTATAAACGTCTGTCATCAAAAGGGTACGCTCTTAAATCAAACGTCAAGTCGATAGAGATCACGCTCGGCAGCAACACGAGCTACGTGAAATCCGTAAAGATCACCGATACGAAAGGGAACGCGGTGACAATAAACAAAAGCTCCATTCCCTCGGCGCTCGGGCTTAACAGCGGCAATTTCGTCGTCGGAAAAGCGGGAGAGACCGTGTCGAGAAGAAAATTCGTTATGCTCGGTTTCAACGCGACAAACGTCGAGCCCGCGGAGGGCGTCGGTGTTATAACCAATCCGTTCAGTTATCTCGTTACGGGAAGACAGACATTCACTGTCCTGACCGCGGACGGAGTCGGCACCTTTGTCGACAGCAATGAGGAAAAGGTCGCGACAGGAGACGGGATATTTGATTTCCCGATGTCTCAATGCCTTGACAGCAGTTATTATCCGACAGTGATGGGCGTCGGCGGAGAGGTCCTTCCCGACATAAAAAAGATTGCGGTGACGGTGGAGGACGAACAGGTGACCCTTGACGGTACGTCCGGCAGCTTTGTTTTCGTTGGCATGGGCTGGGGCCACGGCCTCGGAATGAGCCAGTTCGGCGCGTATGATATGGGGATTCTCGGATATGATTACGAGACGATCTTCACGTCATATTATTCCGGTTCCGTAATAATGGACTACGACGAATATCTCGCGTCAAAGCAATAAACGCCTTTTTGAGGCATAACGGTTCTGCCTGAAGAATTATTTTGTGATTTCAGACAAAAAATAACAGTATGGGGTTGAAAAAATAACGCGTTTATGATAAAATATTCCGTTGGATTGTGCGGACGCACGTCCTCGGCTGTCGCTTACAGTCTAATTAACGCGTTCCCGGAGGAAAAATGGAATACAATAAGAAAACGATAGAAGATATCGAAGTCAAAGGCAAAAGAGTACTTGTCAGATGTGACTTCAACGTTCCGCTCAACGGTGCGGAGATCACCGATGACAAACGCATCGTGGAAGCTCTTCCCACGATCAAATATCTCATGGAACATGGCGCAAAGGTCATCCTTTGCTCGCATTGCGGCAGACCCAAGGGAGAGTTCAATCTCAAATATTCGCTTGCCCCTGTTGCTGCGCGTCTTTCCGAGCTGCTCGGAACGGACGTTGCGCTGTCAAGCGACGTCATAGGTCCCGACGCTCATGCAAAGGCCGCGGCGCTCGAGGACGGGCAGGTCATGCTTCTTGAAAACGTTCGTTTCCATAAGGAAGAGGAAAAGAACGATCCCGAGTTTGCAAAACAGCTCGCTTCGCTTGCCGAAATTTTCGTAAACGACGCTTTCGGCACCGCGCACCGCGCGCACGCTTCGACGGCCGGCGTTGCCGATTATCTCCCGGCTGTATGCGGGTATCTTATTCTGAAAGAAATCTCGATAATGGGCAAGGCGCTCAGCGATCCCAAACGCCCGTTTGTTGCGATTCTCGGCGGCGCAAAGGTCAGCGACAAGATCGGTGTTATAACGAACCTTCTCGATCGCGTAGACACGCTGATTATCGGCGGAGCTATGGCGTATACGTTCAACAAGGCGAGAGGTCACAAGATCGGCACGTCGCTCTGCGAAGAGGACAAGCTCGGTCTTGCCTCGGATCTCCTTGAGCTTGCAAGGACGAAGGGCGTCAAGATCCTCCTGCCCGTAGACAACCACGTCGGTGACAGATATGATCCCGAATGCGACGATATGTTTGTCGACAGCGCCGATATTCCCGACGGATATATGGGTCTTGACATCGGTCCCGCTACGGTTATCCTTTTCAGCTATGCTATAAAGGGCGCCGGGACTGTCGTATGGAACGGCCCGATGGGCGTTTCGGAATGGGAAAAATTCGCAGTCGGGACGAAGGGCGTCGCAACGGCGGTCGCCGAGTCCGGCGCGATTTCGATAATCGGCGGAGGAGATTCCGCCGCGGCGATTGAGAAGCTCGGGTTTGCCGACAGAATGACGCACATTTCGACGGGCGGCGGCGCTTCGCTTGAATTCCTTGAGGGCAAGGTGCTTCCGGGCATCGCCTGCCTGATGGATAAATGATCCGGTGACGTCATGAAAAAGAATCTCAGAAGAACCGTAATCGCCGGCAACTGGAAAATGAACCTCACGCAGGGCGGCGCGTGGGTTCTCATAAATGAAATCAAACCTCTCGTCGAGGGAAAAGATAATTGCGACATTGTGGTTTGCGTTCCTTTCGTTGATATTGCCGTCGCCGCTTCTGCCGTGCAGGGCTCAAATATCAAGGTCGGCGCACAGAACGTTCATTTTGAAAAGAACGGCGCTTATACCGGAGAGATCTCGGCGGAGATGCTCCTCGATGCCGGAGCCGAGTACGTAATTATCGGACACTCCGAAAGAAGGCAGTATTTCGGCGAGACCGACGAGACCGTCAACAAACGGCTCACGGCCGCTCTCGCATCCGGTCTTAAACCCATTCTTTGCGTTGGCGAGACTCTCACCGAGCGCGACAGAGGAGTCACCCGCGAGGTCGTTTCCGCACAGACGAAGATTGCTTTCCTCGGCATCGACGCCGAAGGGGCAAAGAACACCATAATTGCTTACGAGCCGGTCTGGGCCATAGGAACCGGAAGGACCGCGACGGCCGATCAGGCTGACGAGGTCTGCGGGATCATCAGGGACGTTATTGCCGAAAAATACGGCAGAGGAATCGCTGAATCCGTGACCATACAGTACGGCGGATCCATGAAGCCCGGCAACGCCGCAGAGCTTCTCTCAAAATATAACGTTGACGGCGGACTCATCGGGGGCGCCTCTCTCAAGGCTGCGGATTTTTCCGCGATCGTCGACGCGGCACAGTAATACGGGATTTACACGTCAGGAGCAGCAGATTTCTGCTGCTCCCGCGTGTGTATTTACGGGAAAATAAATGGCAGGATACAGAAACAGAAGACTAAACGAGGAGATACTGAGGGAACTGAGCGATATACTGCGGACCGTCAAGGATCCGCGTGTCGCCGGCTGCTTTGTATCTCTGACTGCCGCCGAATGTTCGGGCGATATGAAGCACTGTAAGGTTTATTATTCCGTGATGTCGGAACACAGGGACGGCGACTGCGGCAAGGGCCTCAGCAACGCGGCGGGGTATTTCCGCTCCCTGCTCGCCGAGAGACTCAACCTCAGGACCACGCCCGAACTTGTTTTTATAAGAGACAATTCGGCGGAGTACGGCGCACATATCTCCGAGCTGATTACAAAACTCAGGTCGGAAAATCTCATGGGCAATGAAACCGGGGACGACACGGCCGGTTCGGATGAAGAATGAAGACGTTAGGCATTTATATTCATATTCCATATTGCGTCAGCAAATGCCCCTACTGCGATTTTTATTCCGTGACCGATCAGAAGACGCAGGACAGGTATATTAACGCGCTCCTCCTGCACATGGAGGATTATTCGTCGCACGTGACGGGGTATGACGTTGACACCGTATTTATCGGCGGAGGAACTCCGACGCTGCTTTCCCCCGGGAAAATATCGAAACTGCTGAGCGGCGTTTCCGATAACTTCTCGCTGCGCCACGACGCCGAGATAACTGTCGAAATGAACCCCGCGACACTCAGGAGATCCGCTCTTCGCGCTCTCCGTTCAACAGGTGTGAACCGTCTGAGCATCGGTCTTCAGAGCGCGGACGACGAGGAACTCAGATCCCTCGGCAGGATCCATACTTACGCTCAGTTCGAGGAGTGCTACAGCGACGCGAGACGCGCCGGTTTTGACAATATCAATATCGATCTCATGTACGGGATACCGGGACAGACGCACGCCTCGCTTTCAAAAACACTTGACACCGTGACGGGTCTTGATCCGGAACATATTTCGCTCTACGGCCTCAAAATTGAGGAAAATACTCCGTTTTTCGCAAAAAAGAGCGAACTGTCTCTTCCCGACGAGGATACGGAAGCGGATATGTATATCCGTTCGGTCAGCCGTCTGGCAAAAAGCGGATACAACCAGTATGAAATAAGCAATTTCTCAAAGCCGGGCAGGATGTGTCTTCACAATCTCAAGTACTGGAACTGCGAGGAATATCTCGGGTTCGGCGCGTCTGCGCATTCGTTTTTCCGGAACCACAGGTTTGCTTTCGTCAGAGATATAGCGTCTTACGTCGAGGCAATGGAGTATCCTTCGCACGACGTCAAACTCATCTCGGAGGATTATGAAATAAGACCTCAGGAGCGCCTCGGGGAATACGTTATGCTCCGGCTCCGGCTGAAAGAAGGCGTCGACACGGACGCGTTTGCCGAGCGTTTCGGCCTGTCTTTTGAAAGGATGTTCGGCAAATATCTGAAGGTCTACGTGGCCGGCGGGTTTATGGAAAAGAGCGGCAGATTCTATCGCTTTACTCCGAAGGGTATGTATGTTTCAAACTATATCCTCTCGGCTATGCTCGATTTCAAAAGCGATCTGATAGAAGGCGTCGCAGACGGCACGGACAAATAACGGCGGTGTGATATGAAGGGCACGTTCGATTTCGGCAAAATGAAAAACTCGGCGATTTTCGGGGCGATAATGTCTCTAATTATCGTCGCTTTCGCTTTCTATCCGCTCATTACCGGGGGAGACAAATCCGGGGCGCTCATCTTTGCGCTCTGCATAGTTCCCGTCGGCGTCGTTCCCGCCGTCATCTCGATGATACCGTATTTCAGGGCAAAACGCTCGACCTTCAAAGCCGATGACGAAAAGGTCGTGTTTCAGAATAAAACTTATCCGTTGTCGGACATAGAGGCGGTCTTTACTTCCGTTTCAAGATACGGCAGCGATCTTGTGATAACATTCAGGGACGATAAAATGAGGCCGGTCTCGGTGCCGTGCCTGACTAACGCCGATGAGCTCGCCGGTTATATCGGCTCGCGGATTTCCGGTCATTCCGAGGACTTTGATTTTGCTCCTTTGAAAAAGAGACTTCGGATATTTGAGGTTGCGATGACGGCGTATTTTCTCGTTCTTGTCGCATGCATAGTCCTCGTCCTTGTTTTCCTGCTCGGAAAGAACGCCGTGTTTCCCGATATAAAGGTGATCTGTTTCGGCGCGTGCGCGCTGATCGCGGCCGCCGTTCTGTTTTTTACGGCGCGTCGCACGATGGTCCTTTCAAACAGACTT
>JAFZCF010000083.1 GCA_017552165.1 Clostridia bacterium | reverse complement strand
TAACGTCCCGGTCCGGGTTGACATTTATATCAAGATTTGGTATAATTGCCGCGTAATTATCCGGGGGAGGAACAGATGGAACAACTTCAGAGAGGCCAGTCTCCGAGCTCCGTGCGCTTTTATAATTTCAAGACGATATTCATGGCGGTCTATGGGGCTGACAGGATAACAAAGAGAGAAATACAGGACATCACCTCGCTCAGCTGGGGGACTGTCACGACGATGGTCGACCGGCTCGAGGAGGCGGGATATATCGTAAAAAACGGCAAAGCGTTCACCAACGGCAGGAGCGCCGCGTATTATTCCGTCAACAGGGACCGGGGATCCGTCATCGGCATAGACCTCAACCTCTCGGGCGCCACGGCCGTCTCCACAGACTGCTACGGACAGGTGAGGAAAAGCGTCAGCGTTCCGCTCTCGAAGGACGGCGCCGAGGCCGTAATCGCACAGATAATCGGAATGACCGACGAGATAATCAAACAGACCCCCGGCATGATATACGGCATCGGCGTCGCGGTACAGGGCACCCTCGACACGCAGCACGGGGTTTCCTCGAGCATTCTTCAGATTCCGGACTGGAAGGACGTGCGGCTCGCCGAGATCTTTGAAAAGAAATTCGGCTGCAAGACATATCTTCTCCACGACCCTGACTGTATAAATCTCGCCGAACAGAAGATCGGGGCAAATATATCCGATTATTACCGCGGGAACATAGCCCTGATAAGAATAGACTCCGGCGTCGGCCTGTCGACGCTTATCAACAACCATCTGAGCACAAACGGCTACGCGAGCGAGCTCGGGCATATATGCGTGGAGCCGCACGGGCCCCGCTGTCTCTGCGGGAACATTGGCTGCCTCGAGGAATACGCCTCGACCGGCGGCATTTCGCGCAGATACACGGCGATAGGAGGCGAGCCGAACACCCCCGCGGGGGAGATTGCCGAGCGGGCAAAGGAAGGAGACCGGCGCGCCGACTCCGTTATACGCGGTTTCTGTGAAAAGCTCGGCATGGCGGTCAGCTCGATCGTCAACATGCTCCCCATCGACACCGTCATATTCTACGGAGAACTTTCGCGCGTCCTGTCGGAAAACGACGCGGAGTTCAGACAACAGTTCAACTCTCACGTTTTCATGCACAGGCAGGTCAACGTTAGATATTCCGCCCTGTCGGGAGACGCGGCCGCCATCGGCGCGTCCCTCTGGGCGACAAAAAATCTTCTCAGAGAACTCTCGTTCTCTGAAATGGAGGAATGACATGGATTTCAGAAAACGCACTTATCTGAACGGAACGTGGTCTTTTTCCACCCCCGGACGGGAGCCGGAGCCGATCACCGTGCCGTCGTCCGTCATCTGCGTCGGTAAATCGACATATGAAAAAAAGTTCAGATACCGCCTGCCCGGAGGGAGGCGTCTTCTCCTCACCTTTGAAGGGATAAACTATCACGGGGAGGTGACCCTCAACGGCAAAAAACTCGGCGTCACCCTGCCCTACTGTCACTATACCTTTGACGTGACGGACTACGTCGGGGAGAACAATCTCCTCACGGTCGAGGCGGACGACATAAACGCCCCTTACGGTCCGACCGACGGATGGAACAACTACGGCGGGATTATCCGCTCCGTATATCTCGACGAGGTCCCGGAGACGTACATTTCGGACGTGGTTTTCAGATATGATCTGAGCGAAGACCTCTCCTCTGCCGAGGTCAGCGTAAAAGCCGATCTGACGGGGGACGAAGGAAAAACCTGCGCGCGGCTCTCATACGGCGGGGAAACGGTCGCCGAGGGCGGCGAACGGCTTACGGTCGGCTCTCCCCTGCTCTGGTCTCCCGACGAGCCCCGTCTGTACGAGCTTTGCGTTTGTCTCGAAAAAGACGGCGAGATCGTCGACTCGGTCTCGCTCAACGTCGGATTCAAGCGTTTCGTCCACGACGGACATAACTTCTATCTGAACGGCAAAAAGTTTTTCCTGCTCGGCGTATGCAGACACGATCTCGGCACGCTTGAAAAGGGGCAGACGCTCTCCGACGCGGATATCGAAAAAGATCTCGTAATGATTAAGCAGCTCGGCTGCAATTTCGTCCGGCTCGTGCATTATCCTCACGACAAACGCGTCGTCGATATGTGCGACAGAATAGGCCTGCTCCTGAGCGAGGAGTCCGGGCTGTGGTGGTCTGATCTCAGCAACCCCGCGCTCACGGACGGCGCCGTCGAGGTGCTGAAAAAGACGATAAAACGCGACAGGAACAACGTCTCCGTCGCGTTCTGGATGGGATTCAACGAGTGCATTTTCACCCAGGAGTTCCTCAACGATTCGGTCGCCGTGTGCCGCGAGCTCGACCCAGACAGATACGTTTCCGGCGCAAACTGCATGTGCCCCGAAATGACGGTGCCGATGTTCAGCGAGGCGGGCATAGATTTTTACACCTATCATCCCTACGGATCGGATATCAACTCGGTCACGTCGGGCTCGCTCTCTAAAAAAGGCAGATCTTCGAAGATTGATGAGATCTACGCCGCTTTTGCCGACAAGCCCCTGCTCTTCACCGAATGGGGCGGCTGGAACGTTGTCGACAACCCCGCCCTCTTCCGGAGGTTCTGCAACAAAATGCGATACGGGATGATGAGTGGAAAGCTCGCCGGTATGGTTTACTGGGCGTTTGCCGATATGTACGAGCTGAACCGCGACCCCGACGCCGACGTCGACGGGGTCCAGATTGAGGGGCTCGTCACGATCGACCGCAAGCCGAAGGCGTGCTATAACGTTCTCAAGGAGTTTTATCACTCCATAAACGCGCCGCGGGTCGTAAAGCGGGATATGAAAGTTATCGGCGGCGCAGAGCTCGAAGGGCTCGAAACCCTGCCGATATCGGTCGAAGGCGCGTCGGCGGAGGACTGGGCGGATTATCTCGCGTCCGGTAGCGCGATGGGCGGCAGATTCCACCACAGAAACAAAAGGCGCACCTCAAACGGCCCGAAGCTTCCGAAACCCGTGACAAACGTCTGCTCCGTCAGGTTCGAGACCCCGGACATCCCCGCGGTGGTCACCGAAAAGACCGGCGCGGTGATTTTCGGCGCCGATATCGCGACGCCGGCGGTATATCTGCTCGGCGGGGTGTGTTTCTCTCAGGCGTGGCCCTACACCGGCGCCTTCGGCGACGAAGCCGGAGAACTGTCGCTCGAATACTCGGACGGAACGTCGGACGTTGTGTCTCTCAGAAACGGGATTGAGGTCCTCTCGGTGTGCACCACGTTCGGCTCCTCGTACTGCGATCCGCGCTCTCCGGTACTGATCCCCGCCGTGGAGTTCAGTTATGACAAAAACTTTGAGAACTACCGGATATACGTCCTGAAAATCGCCGCCGACGCAGGCAAGCAGCTACGGGATATCAAAATCTCCGTCCGCAGCGGATACAATTTCACCGTTTACGGCCTCAGCGCGGAAGCGCTCTGAAACAAAAATCAAATACGTAAAAAATTCCCGGGCGTCGGAAGCGACTCCCGGGAATATATTATTATTATTGCGTGATTATTGCGTGTTTTCGTGGCAGCGCGCGTCAAACCTTTTTCATGAATTTGTCATAGAATGCCTGACACTCTTCATCTACGAGCTCGCTCATCGCGTTCCATTTCGACACAAAGTTGTTGACGCCGCCGTTGGCAACGCTGTCGATCGCCTTGAACGCGGGGCCGTAGGTCGTGACGTATTCGTTCGGGGAGAACTCTCTCGTGAACTCGGGAAGCGACCATTCGGTCAGCATCTTTGCCCAGTATTCTCTCGACTTTTCATCCTGGAGAACTCTCTGCTGGATGTATTTTTCATAGAACGCGGGAACAAGTTCGCTGTGAGAACCGACGGACATCGCCTCGATGAGGGCTCCTGTGAAATCGGGATCCGCCACGGTGCTGGGAACGAACATGAGTCCGCCGCCGGTGTAGGAATAATAACGATCCTGCGTATCGTCAAATTTCGGGAAAGGAACGACGCCAAAATTGAAGTCGATAACATTAAGTCCGCGAAGCTCGCTCGCCCATGAACAGAAGAGACTGTTCCCCGCGAAGAACATCACGGGGCGTTTGCCCCATTCTTTGCACCATACCTCGGGTTTCTGGAGGAAATCGCAGATTTTGTCAACTACGCTGACGGCGCGGGTTGTCCCGAAATCGAACTCGAATCCGCTGTCAGTGAGATACGTTCCCTTGAGGCCTGCGCCCGGATATTCGTACACCATCCCGTAGGGATCGGCGGAAAAGCCGTAATAATCGTTTTCACTGTACGTCTGGTCGTGGTCAAGGTCAACATAAAGCCCTTCCACCATCTCGAACAGTTTGTCGAAAACCCACTCTCCGCTGTCAACGAGAGTATAAATATAGTCTGAGGCGTAATTATGGTTGACAAGCTCGTCCTTGTTCACGAGGAAGACCGTCGAGCTCTGACACGGATACGACATATCGGAAGCAAAAATATACTGTTTTGAACCTAGCATGAACGTTTCGTTCATTTGCTGGTTGTAATAATCGGCGTCCCACGTGATGTACGGAAGCGTGGAAACGTCATACAGCACCTGATCAATGACGAACGACGCCTTATTGGCTGTAGGATCGGTGTAATAAACGTTTACGTCATCGTCTCCCGACAGAATCTTTGTTGAAACGAAAACGTAACTTTCGCTCCATCTCCAGTCCTCAGTGCAGGTTATCTCGCATTTAAAATCCGCCTCTATCGCGTTGTTGCGTCTGTTAGCGGCGTTCTGCATGAGCTCGCCCTCTTCGGGGTCATCGACGTCAAAATAGTTCGACCAGCCCACGCCGATGTTGCCTTCCACGTAGGTGCTTATCACAAACTCATAACCGTCGTATATTTTCCCGTCCGGGACTCCGCCCCATTTGTTCTTCCTACCGCTCGGATTGTCGGGGTCATCATTCCCGCTGCCAGGTTTGCAGGCGACGGCAACCGATGCGACCATCAAAAGCGCCAGAAGGATCAGGAATACTCTTTTTATTTTCATGCTGACTCCTTATTATCGCGGCATAGCCACTTAATCATTTTAATTATACACGAACACCGACGGATTTGCAATATCGGATTCGGACATTTTTTCCGAAACAGTGTCAAAAAGCGTTCACGGGCGCTCCGGTCCGGTAGCCGGGATGCGGTCCGGAGATTATCTTCACAGAACAGTATTGACAGACGGGAAAAGATGTGATAAACTTTGAATGTGATCCGGGAAACCTCAGAAATCCACCCGTTTTTGTATAAAGGAGCCGACATGAACACCTCAATCAGCGAAGTCAGAGAGGAATACGGGCTGTATCACCCCGTCCCCGAAAAACTCAAGCCCCGCGCGGACATGGTCGATTACGAAGAAAAAAAGCGAACGTTCGACAGGCCCGGCGGGCGGATGATGATCGTCGCCCACAGGGCGGACAGAAACGATATTTTCCCCGAGAACTCGCTCGAGGGGACCGACCTCGTCCTCTCGGCGGGGGCGGATATCGTTGAAACCGACATTCAGAAAACTGCCGACGGCGTTCTCATCGTCATGCACGACGCTACCCTTTCAAGGACGACGGACGCCGAAAAATATATAGGAAAGCCCGGCTTCCCGCGGAGCGACGAAATTTCAGATTGGACTTTCGCCCAAATACGGGCGCTCCGGCTAAAATTCCCGTCCGGCAAGGAAACGCCGTATCTCGTCCCCGCCCTTTCGGATCAGATACTTGTCTGCAAAGGAAGGGGCTTCCTCACGCTCGATAAGCACAACACCTTCGACTGGGACAGGGACGTCTATCCCCTCATCGAAAAGACCGGGGCGTATGAGACCGTCATGGTCCCTTACACTTATTCTTCCGGAAGAGCCGACGCAATCAGACGTCGGATGATATCCGACGGAGGCGCATGCTCGCCGTTTTTCGCCGATTCCCGTGACGATGCAAGGATAGAGAAATCGTAAAAAGAACTGTCGCTGCTCGGGATGCCGATCTGCCTGCGCGGGACCGAATACCGCCCCGAAGACGACGCCGAATGGGGGAAACGCCTGAAAAAAATCAGCGACCGCGGCGGGAAATACTACATTGAGACGCTCAATCCGGCTCACGACAACGTCGACATCTGGAAAAGGGTCGCCGATCTCGGCTGCGGCTGGCTGATGGGAAACAGGATCTACGATCAGCTGAAATTCGTGAGAGAGTATTATCCG
>JAFZCF010000082.1 GCA_017552165.1 Clostridia bacterium | reverse complement strand
TCGATTCAATAATATCCCGATGATATTCCTTTGAAAAAGCGTTTAGCCGGGCGCGGTATTCGCGTGCGTCCTCGGCGGTGTTTATTTGGGTGTTTTTTATGGAACGGTACTCGCTTTCCTGTTCTATGTTGCTTTTAAACTGAACAGTCACGACCACCTCGCCGTAATAATTCTCTCTGTCATGGATAAGACATACGGCTCTCTCCAGTTCGTTTTGATCATCGACGTCGCTTAATTACTCTCCGTCGGTATAAAAATGTATTTTTTCAAGCGAACAATCATATCCGCCCGAACATGGCTCGGTCACACCGCTTTCCGGATCATTGTTCAGTTGAACGATGCCGACGGCGGCCGCTACGCTCACCGCACAGCAGGCGGCAAGTATTATGATTATTACTGTGCGCAATGTTTTTTTCATGATTAACACTTCTCCTGTCATTCTGTTGTTTTATTACTTTGCATCGATCGGGATTCTTTGGCTTTTCTTCCCGTTACTTCAAATCGATCGTGCATGTTCTTAGTCCCTTAACAACGTACCATGAGGACGACACAAGATTGCAGAAATCATCCGCACTGATTTCT
Source organism: Clostridia bacterium (assembly GCA_017552165.1). Next base: position 3,476 of record JAFZCF010000082.1, on the reverse strand, counting down.
TTTCCGTAATAACGGATTTTGACCACCCGGTCTCCGCAGACAACGCTGATAACTGCTGTGCATCCTCCCTCGGAAAATGTGTAAATTTTGTCTTCAATGATCTCCCGCGACAGGTCCTCGGCGTAAACGGCTCCGAAAACCCGTGGAAGCTGAGAGCCAAGAACGGACGGGTCTTTTTCCATCGGTCCGTAATAGAGCGACAATCTGTACGTATTCGGGTCGGCAAGATCGGCGAGAAGCGTGCCGTTCGTAAACTGTGATATCTTTATTTCAAGCTGAAAACAACTATTCCAGTCGTCGGCGCCGCTCGGGTCTACAGCACGTTGCTTCCACTGTTCCCACGGTTCGGAATATAAATACAGGCCAAGAAAACCGCGTTCTTCCGTCAGATAACTTCTGTAACAAACGATACCATCCGGCAGTTTTCTCGGGAGAAGCCACTCGAAAACCGGATCGCTGTAAAGCTCCTCAATCGTCGGCGTGCTGAACGGCTGAACGTATTCCGGATTGTCGTCTGTGAAATCCGCAAGCGGCACCTGATTTTCTATAACCTGTGTCATCGACCCGAAATCGGGCGCCCCGGGCAGTGCGTTTCTCTTTATCACCGCCGTCGAAACGGCGGCGGCTGCTGCGGCGATCACGGCGACCGCAAGGATCGGAGCGACTATCAGCGCCGACGTTTTAAGCGCCGGGGCGCCGCGCTTTTCTTCATATTTTTCCGCCGAACACACGAGTTCGGGGTCGATCATCGACAGCGCGTCGATAAACGTTCCTTTGTTCATGTCAATATCCTTTCTCTTTCAGCATCCGCGCGGCTTTTTCGCGGGTTTTGCCGAGAATGTCGTAAACGGTACTTTTCGGAATGCCGGTCTCTTTCGATATTTCCTTGATCGTTTTTGCGAAATAATATCTCTTTATAAAGCACGCCCGCTCCCGTTCCGGCAGGGCGGCGAGAAAACCGTTTATCGCCGCAGCGAGTTCCTTCGTCTCGAGCTCTTCCGACGCGTCGAAGTCGTCTTCGAACAAATCGCCGTAGTCGTCGAGGGCGTCGATCATTCCCGAACTTATCCGTTTTTTCCTGTGGTCTTTTCTGAATCTGTCGATCGCGCTCGAGCGGGCGATCATACAGAGATAAATCCTCAGGTTGTCCGGGCAGTCGGGCGGTATCCTGTCCCAGACGGCGGAGAGAACGGCGTTCTGACACTCCTCGCTCGCTGCTCCGTCCCTCAAAATCCCGAAACAGACCGAATAGATAAGTCTGCCGTATTTTTCGGAAGTATCGTCAACCGCCGTCTCGTCGCGGTCAAAATATTTGCGGATGATATCCGCGTCGTTTTTCTGTCCGCCCGCGTTCCTTTTCATGCCCGATGCCCTCTGTAAATATATACGACGTTTTTTGCGGTTTTTCCGGTGAGTCCGGAAATTTTTGTTTCGGCGGGAGCGTACCGGCTCCGAGCATGAATGATACCACATTACGCCCCGTCCTGTCAATCTCCCGTTTGACATTCCGGGGCGCGTGGAGTATAATATACTGAATTATTTTATGCGGACGGAACGTCCGCGACGCGACGGGGAGCATTCCTGAATGAACAAGATACTGACAAAGAAAATACTGAACCCCACGGTCATCCAGATGGAGATCGAGGCGCCGCTCGTTTCAAAAAAGGCGAAGCCCGGGCAGTTCATAATCCTCAGGGTAGACGGAGATGGCGAGCGCATACCTCTCACCGTCGCCGGCACAGACCCCGAACGCGGGGCCGTCAAGATTATATTCCAGCTCGTCGGAGGCACGACGATGCTTCTCGGCGCAAAGGAGGCGGGCGACTTTATCAGCGACTTCGTCGGGCCGCTCGGCGTTCCGACCAAAACCGACGGGATAAAGAAGGTCTGCATAATCGGCGGCGGCGTCGGATGCGCGATCGCCATGCCCGTCGCTCAGGAGTTCTGCCGGCTCGGCGCCGACGTGACGAGCATAATCGGCTTCCGCAGCCGCGACCTGCTCATCCTCGAGGACGAGTTCCGCGCGTGCTCGAAAAAGCTCGTCGTTATGACCGACGACGGCTCGTACGGACGCCACGGGAACGTGACCCTGCCGCTCAAGGAGATGCTCGAGGGCGGCGAAACATTTGACGAGATAATCACTATCGGCCCGCTCGTCATGATGAAGTTCGTCACTTTGACGGCAAAGCCCTTCGGCGTGCCCGTCACGGTGTCCATGAACCCGATAATGATCGACGGTACTGGGATGTGCGGCGGCTGCCGCCTCACCCTGACGAGAGACGGCGAGAAGATCACAAAATTCGCCTGCGTCGACGGGCCGGATTTCAACGGATACGAGGTCGATTTTGACGAAGCGATGTCGAGGGGCCGCATGTACGCGGATTTTGAAAAGCACGCCCGCGAAAAGGCCTGCAAACTCATCGGGAAGAATATCTGAGGCGAAAAAATGGCTGTTATTCCGAAAAGACACGAAATGCCGGTACAGCCGGCCGAGGTCCGGGCGCGCAATTTCAGCGAGGTCGCGCTCGGCTATACTTACGAGATGGCGGTCGGGGAGGCGCAGCGCTGCCTCAACTGCAAAAACCGCCCGTGCGTGAGCGGATGTCCCGTAAACGTGAACATCCCCGACTTTATCTCAAAGCTTAAAGACGGAGACGTCGAGGGGGCGTACCGTATCATTTCCGAAACCTCCTCCCTCCCCGCGGTCTGCGGCCGCGTATGTCCGCAGGAGACGCAGTGCGAGAGCAAATGCACCCTCGGCATAAAATTCGAGCCGGTCGCCATCGGGCGGCTCGAGCGGTTCGTCGCCGACGAGCACAACAGGGCGGCGTCCGCCCCGGCCGCGAAACCCGCGCCGAACGGACACAGGGTCGCCGTCGTCGGCTCGGGCCCCTCGGGGCTCACCTGCGCCGGGGATCTGGCCAAAAAGGGCTATTCGGTCACTGTGTTCGAGGCGCTTCACGCCCCGGGCGGCGTGCTGGTCTACGGCATCCCCGAGTTCCGTCTCCCGAAATCCATAGTGGCAAAAGAGGTCGAGTCGCTCAGGGCGCTCGGCGTCGACGTGCAGTGCAACACGGTGATAGGCAAGACCCTCACGATAGACGAGCTCTTTGACATGGGCTACGAGGCCGTTTTCGTCGGCTCGGGCGCAGGACTGCCGAACTTCATGGGCATACCCGGCGAGTCGCTCAAGGGCGTTTACTCGGCAAACGAGTTCCTGACCAGGACAAACCTCATGAAGGCGTACCGCCCCGACCCCGAGACCCCCGTCATGAAGGGCGGGAAGGTCGCCGTCGTGGGCGGCGGCAACGTGGCGATGGACGCCGCGCGCACCGCGCTCCGGCTCGGCGCCGATAAAGTGTACATCGTTTACCGCCGCTCGGCGGAGGAGCTCCCAGCGAGAGCCGAGGAGGTCGGGCACGCAAAGGAGGAGGGCGTTGAGTTCCGTCTCCTCTGCAATCCCGAGGAAATCACGG
>JAFZCF010000081.1 GCA_017552165.1 Clostridia bacterium | reverse complement strand
TCATCTGTTAACCGAATAACGTGTGATGCCTCTATCTCGCTCGACGGCTTTTCTGAAGCTTTTGCAATTTGCGGCAAAAAAGTGCAAATGATGCAATAACGACCATCAAAGTAATAAGAAATAAGTTCGTTTTTTCTTTTTTTGCCTCTGAAAATTGTTCTTTCATAACTCTCCTCCGTAAGGCGGTGTCATATCAGATGCGACAGCAACCGACTCGCATAAACTTCTGCGTTCTATTATACCTAAATATTCTGTTTTGTCAAGCAATAGCGATATCAGACGGCGCTTCATCGATAAAATGACAAAAAAATGCTCAGGAACGCAAAACGGCCTGCCCGGGTACTTGCAATAACGGCGAAAAAGGTGTATAATTATTTTTTGGTTCAAATCTTTTTTTCGGAGACGGAGATGGTCAGAAAAGATCTAAGGAACGTGGCGATCATCGCTCACGTCGACCACGGCAAGACGACGCTCGTCGATCAGCTGCTCAAGCAGGGCGGCGTGTACCGCGAAAATCAGGCGACCGTCGAGTGCGTAATGGACAGCAACGCCCTCGAGCGCGAGCGCGGGATAACGATCCTCGCGAAAAACACGGCGGTACACTACGGCGACGTGAAAATCAATATAGTCGACACTCCCGGACACGCGGATTTCTCGGGAGAGGTCGAACGCATACTCAAGATGGTAAACGGCGTAATCCTTCTCGTCGACGCCGCCGAGGGCCCGATGCCTCAGACGCGCTTCGTGCTCCAGAAGGCGCTCGAGCTCAATCACCCGGTAATCGTCGTCGTAAACAAGATCGACAAGCCGGACGCGCGCATCGAAGAGGTCGAGGACGAGGTCCTCGAGCTCCTCATGGATCTCGACGCGACGGACGAGCAGCTCGACAGCCCCATGCTCTTCTGCTCCGGCCGCGCCGGCACGGCGTCGTATTCGCCGTACGAGGCCGGCACCGACCTGCGCCCGCTCTTTGAGACCATTCTCGAATACATTCCCGCGCCGGAGGGCGACGAGAACGGCGAGCTCCAGATGCTCGTCTCCTCGATAGACTACAACGACTACGTCGGCCGCATGGGCATAGGCCGCGTCGAGCGCGGAGTCATAAGACAGAATCAGGACATCTGCATCTGCAATTACCACAACAATATGACGCCGGTAAAGACCCGCGTCGTGTCCCTCCAGCAGTTCGACGGCCTCGGCAGAAAGACCGTCGAGGAGGCATATCCCGGGGACATCGTCTGCTTCTCCGGGGCCGAGAGCATAACGATAGGCGACACAATAACGTCCGTCGCCTGCCCCGAGCCGCTTCCCTTCGTCAAGATCTCCGAGCCGACGATCGAGATGACCTTCTCTGTCAACGACAGCCCGTTTGCCGGGAAAGAAGGCAAATACGTCACGTCGAGGCAGATACGCGAGCGGCTCTACCGCGAGCTCCTCAAGGACGTGTCGCTCCGCGTCGAGGACGGCGAGACCACGGACTGCTTCAAGGTCGCGGGCCGCGGCGAGATGCACCTTTCGATCCTCGTCGAGACTATGCGCCGCGAGGGCTTTGAGCTTGCGCTCTCGGCTCCGCGCGTGCTCTACCGCAATATAGACGGCGTAAAATGCGAGCCGTTCGAAACCGTCATCATCGACGTCCCCGAGGAATATATGGGCAACGTCATGGAGCGTCTCGGCGCCCGCAAGGGAGAGCTCGTGACGATGGGCAGGCGCGGCACGCGCATGGAGCTCCAGTATCTCATCCCGAGCCGCTGCCTCTTCGGATACAGGAGCGAATTCCTGACCTCCACCCGCGGCGAGGGCATCATGAACACGGTTTTCGAGGGCTATCACCCCTTCAAGGGCGAGATGCAGTCGCGTTCTACCGGCTCGCTCGTCGCCTCCGAGGCGGGAGAGACGACGTCCTACGGGCTTTTCAACTCCCAGGAGCGCGGTCAGCTCTTCATCGGCGTCCAGACGCCTGTCTACGAGGGCATGATCGTCGGCGAGAACCCCAAGTCCGGCGACATCGAGATTAACCCCTGCAAGACCAAGCATCTGACGGCTATCCGCAGCAAGGGCGCGGACGAAAAGCTCATCCTCACCCCGCCGAAGATCATGGGGCTCGAGGAGTCCATCGAGTTCATAGCGGACGACGAGCTCATCGAGGTCACCCCGAAGAACATCCGCCTACGCAAGACAATCCTCGACACCCCCACGCGCAAAAAAGCCCAGGCAAAACTCAAACAGTCATAAAAGACTAGCCGTTATCCGTGACCGGGCGAAAAAATGAGAAAAAGCAACCTCGCCGCAGATTTTCCGAGCATTGCAAAAGAATGGGATTATGAGAAAAACTATCCTTTGCTTCCGGAAAATGTCGGAAAAGGCTATGATCACGCCGTGTGGTGGATATGTCCAAAAGGACATTCATACAGCGCGAGAGTTGATCACAGAACATACATGAAATCCGGGTGCTCCTATTGTTCAGGAAAAAAAGTCCTTGCTGGTTTCAATGATCTCAAAACCAGATACCCGGACATTGCCGCGGAATGGAATTACGAAAAGAATTCGGGCAGACCTGAAGATTATATGCCGGGCTCGCACGAATCCGTGTGGTGGACGTGTCCGTTATGCCAGCAACCGTACCAAAGAAGGATAGACGAACGAATCCACAAGCATTTCGGATGTAAGAATTGTTCAAAAGAACGCGGAAC
>JAFZCF010000080.1 GCA_017552165.1 Clostridia bacterium | reverse complement strand
TCGCGATTGTCCACAAGTTGTCATAAAATTGATTAAAGTAGTAATATAAAAGGAACTTTTCCTTCCGGAAAATCGACTTTTTATCGTACGGGGCTCTCCGCATAGCGAAAAAAGCCCGCCGCAATCCCTGCGGCGGGCTTTTGTGAAACAGATAATATATATTTTCGGCGGACAGCGTCCTCCGTGAACGGCTGAGTTGTTCTGAATTATATAAAATCTATCTTTTCCGGTTTCAAGGCACCGGTTGCGCCTTACTTTGCGTAGCTCGTCGCGCGGCTCTCGCGGATTATGTTTACCTTGATCTGTCCGGGATACTCGAGCGTACCCTCGATCTTCTTGGCAATGTCGCGTGCCGTCGCCACCATCTGCTCGTCGCTGACCTCTTCGGGTTTTACCATGACGCGGATCTCGCGCCCGGCCTGAACGGCGAAAGTCTTTTCGACTCCCGGGAAGGAATTGGCAATCTCTTCGAGCTTTTCAAGTCTTCTTATGTAATTTTCAATATCCTCGCGGCGGGCGCCCGGTCTGGCTGCCGAGATCGTATCGGCCGCCTGGACTATCACGGCGGTGATCGTCTTGGGCTCCACGTCTCCGTGGTGTGCCTCTATCGCGTGGATTATTTCTTTGTTCTCCTTGTACTTCCTGGCGATATCGACGCCTATCTGTACGTGGGAACCCTCGACCTCCTGGGTCATTGCCTTGCCGATGTCGTGAAGCAGACCCGCGCGTCTCGCGATCGCTCCGTCAACTCCGAGCTCGTCGGCGATCATACCGGAAATATAGGCGACCTCTATCGAGTGATCGAGAACGTTCTGTCCGTAGCTTGTACGGTAGCGAAGTCTTCCGAGCAGTCTTATCAGCTCGTTGTTCATGCCTCTTATCCCGAGATCGAACACGGCCTTTTCGCCTGCCTGTTTTATTATGGTCTCGACCTCGCGGCGGCATTTTTCAACGGTTTCCTCGACTTTTGTCGGATGAACGCGTCCGTCGGAAACGAGTTTTTCAAGAGCCATCCGGGCGACCTCGCGTCTGACGGGATCGAAACACGAGACCGTTATCGTCTCGGGCGTGTCGTCGATAATGAGATCGGCGCCCGTCGTCTGTTCGATGACCCTGATGTTGCGGCCCTCGCGCCCGATTATACGACCCTTCATCTCGTCGTTCGGCAGGGCGACGACGGAAACTGTCATTTCCGAAACGTGCTCCTGCGCCTGACGCTGGATCGCTATCGAGATGATCTCCTTCGCGCGGCGGTCGGCGGTCTCCTTGAGCTCCGCCTCGATGTCGGCGATCCTCTGCGCGGCGTCGCGCCTCGCGTCCGCCTCGATAAGGGTGATGAGCTCGGCCTTGGCCTCGTCTTTGCTCAGAGAGGCGACCTCCTCGAGTCTCGCAACGTGCTGAGCCTTGAGCTTTTCGACCTCTTCGAGCTTGTCGGACTGCTCTTTGATCTTGCGGTTGAGCGTCTCTTCCTTGCGTTCGCAGTTCTCGATCTTTTTATCGAGCACTTCTTCACGCTGCGCGGCGCGGCGTTCGATCCTCGTCACCTCGTTGCGTCGTTCTTTGATCTCGCGCTCGGCGTCGTTCTTGTCCTTGATGATCTTGTCCTTCGCCTCGAGCAGCGCTTCGGTCTTAAGCGACTCGGCCTCGCGCTTGCCTTCTTCGACGATCCGCTTCGCCTCGGACTCTGCCGAGCCGATGGTCTTTTCGCCGATTATCTTACGGACGATGACACCGATGACAACGCCGGCAACAAGTCCGCCCAAGGCGGCTATGACATACCAGTACCACATAATGCACCTCCTTTATATTTAATTTTCATATATAATGCATTTTAAGTGTGCTTGCGCATCTTTTATATTTTACCACACCGGACGGCTTTTGTCAACTGCTCTTTTCTTTGCGTTGAAAAAGGAGAAAGAAAAACGGGACGCCGCCGAACGACACGGCGTCCCGTCAGGTGTCTTTTTCATAATCGTAATATGCGTGGACAAGGTTCCGGTATCCAAGCGCCTTGAGATCGCAATATCTCACGTTGAAGCGCGCCTTTGTGTGTTTGCCGCTCACGAGATATCTCAGGCAGTCCTGCGCGTATCCGTCGATCTCTCGGAGCGAATCCGTCACGTTGATGACCGGAAAAAACCATTTGCTCCATGAAAGCGAATTGTCGTCCGGATCCTCATAAAACTTGCGGTTGAATATCCTTATAAACGCCTTCGCGGCCTTTTCGCCGCCCGCGTCGTTCCGCTTTGCCCATCTCGCGAGGGCGTCGCGCTTGCGGCGCATTTTCCCTTTGAGTTTGGTCAGAGTCGCCGGGGCTATATCCACGCCGTCCGCCGAGCATCCGAACCCGAGAAAAACGAATCCCTCCCCCGGAGTGAAAAAGTTTTCCTTGTCTGGATTTATCCCGAGCCGTCTGTCGGCGAGGAAACGCCTGATGATATCGGCGTTCGCCCCGCTTTCTTCGGCGGTCGGGGCAAAAACGATTATATCGTCGGAATATCGTGCGTAGACCGATCCCTTTTCATAAAATTTCCGGTCAAGCTCCGCGAGGAAAAGATTCGCGTAAAACGAAGAGAGCGGCGTCCCGGCCATTATGCCTTTTCGCTCTTCGATCTCCCTGCCCTTTTCGAGAACGCGCGGCTCTGTCAGAAGTTTCCGGAGGAAATCATACAGCTCCGCGTCGTCCGACAATGCGTTTTTAAGTATCGGCAGAAGCATTTCGACGGGTATCGAATTGAAATAATCGTGTATATCCGCCTTGTACGCGTACATGCCGTAGACGCCTGGCGCCGAGACGATCCTCCTCACGGCGTCCTTCGCCGTCCTCCCGGGCCTGAAAGAATAAAGATTCCCTGCAAAAAGCCCGTCGTATTTTCTCAGGATGAGATACGTGAGGAGTTTGAGGACTGTGTTCGCGTCCTTCGGATACGTATATACGACGCGCTTTTTACCCGTGCCCATTTTTGAGATCACGGTTTTTTTCGGTAAAGGAAAGGTCTCCCCGCTGCGGATCGCCCCGCAGACCGGGAGATATCTTTTTTCATCGATAAAAGCGCGCAGTTCCGCCGTGAAACGCTTGGGTACGGCAAGCGAAAGCTTGTACTCGTAAAACCGTTCCCACACCGATTCCGCGGACAAGAGTTCGAGAAGCGACATAAGGCACCCCGGAGCATATATAAAAAGCAGAAAGAGAAGACGTTAAATTCCATTAATTATGGAATTAGACAAGACCGTACGCGAAAAAACTGCCTGCGAAGTGTTTTTTCATTCCGCGCCGGGTCCGCCGCAGGCGCAAAAGCGTTCTCTTTCTGCTTTTTAACTGTTTTGACCGCTCAGACGTTAAGAGCTTTTTTCATACGTCCGACGACGTAGGAACGGGTATTCCACCATCCGTCGTGATCGATGTAGAAACGGAGGTAAGGAACGCCTTCCTTTTTGCACTCGTTGCGGAGCTTTTTCGCCGAGCTGGAGTCGGACATAAGCTCGACGACGAGGACCTTGGCGCCCGCCTTGTAGAACGAATACGCGATGCGCTTGTAATCCGTTATAACGTTTTTCTCATAGCGCAGATCGGCAAATTCGGAACCGAATATTTTCTCGAAATACAGCCAGAAGGGACCGCCGACGCTGTACTGGTTCTCCTCTTCGGGCATTTCATCACCCCATGAGAAACCGGACGGGCCGCTGTAGCTGCTCTGATTCGCCTTCGGCTCGGCGGGAGTTTCCGCTTCCGCTTCTTTTTTCTCCTCCTGCGCCGGCTTGTTTTCCTGAGCGCCGCCCATTATGCTCTTGAGCAGATCGAGCGCCGCCTTTTCTTTATCGGCGTCGCCGCCGAACAGTTTAGACAGAAATCCCATTTTATTTCCTCCGGTGCGCGCCTCGGCGCGCTGTTTACGTTTTTGACTGTTTAATTATATCCGGTATGCGGCGTTTTGTCAATACGGCAACCTATCAGTCGGCGAGTCCGACGCCGATGGCGAAGATCCCGTACACGAACTGAACGTACATGGCGTGGCCTTTCCCGTCGGCCGCCTCGTAGAAGAGAACGTCATCGTCATCCTCATAATCCGCGTCAACGGTAAATCCCGCCGCCATTACCTTCTGAACGTACGCCGCGAAATCCTCCGCGGTCGCGCCGATGACCATCACCGTCGTCTTTTCCTCATCATCGTCGCCGATAGTGAAACCGGTCCCGAAATCGGGTTTGGGAACCAGCGAAAGGAACCCGGAAGCCGGCCATTCGTCGGTGCCCGCAGGGAAATCCTGCCCGCCGCTTTCGATCTTTTTCAGATCGACAAAGAACGGCGTGTCCTCGATCATGTTGAGAGAAATGACGATCTCAAGATCATCCTTCGAATACGCGGCAAAGAAGGCCTGCGAACCGTCCGGATTGGCATACTCCGTGCCCGTCTCCTTTGTAAAGCCGTTCTCCTCGCAGAGAGAAGCAAATTTCTTCGCCTCCTCGAGGGTGGCAGCGCCGTCTTTCTTCTCTATCGAAAAATACCCCTCGTTATCGTAAACCGCGAATCCGTCGGCCACTCCTTCGGAAAGGAACGCGAACTCCGCCGGAAGCTCCGTCTCGGTCCCCTGATAGCCGGGATCGAACGGATCGTCGCCTGTGTCCTCTGCCCCGCTTCTCTTCTCCACCGAGACCATCGCGCTCTGCTGGCTCGCCATGTACATCACTCCGGCGGTGAGCCCGTCGGCGTTCTCCGCGGAGAACATATATATTCCCGAATCGGGCATGTCGGTCTCACTCTCGTTTTCGGTGAAGCCCGCAGCCCTGACCTTTGCGGCGTACGCCTTCATTTCGTCGTATCCCGCGTTT
>JAFZCF010000079.1 GCA_017552165.1 Clostridia bacterium | reverse complement strand
GTCGCCTCGGCGGTCGGGGCGCCTCTTTACGGCTTTTCCCATCAGCGCGGGCACGTGGCGGCCGCGCTCTACTCCGTCGGGCGCGAGGATCTCCTTCACGGGTGTTTTCTCGCTTTTCACATATCCGGCGGGACCCACGAGCTGATACTTTACGACGGCGGTAAGATCGACGTAGTCGGCCGGTCTCTCGACATAAGCGCCGGCCAGCTCATCGACAGGGTCGGCGTCATGACGGGGCTCGGTTTCCCCTGCGGAGCCGAGATGGAACGGCTTGCCGACGGGCGCCTGCCCGGCGTCCGGCCGGTCATAAAGGGAAACGACTGTAACCTTTCGGGCTTTGAAAACACCGTTTCGTCAATGCTCGGAAAGGGCGTCCCCGCGGGAGAGGCGTACGCCTTCGTATTTTCGGCCGTACTTGAGACCGTATCCGCGATGATAAAAAACGCGCTCTCGGAGGCGGGCGACGTGCCCGTCCTGCTCGCCGGAGGGGTGTCTTCAAACAAAACAATATCGGGAGAGCTCGCCCGCCGCTTCGGAGTTATGTGCGCCGAGCCGCGCTTCTCCTCCGACAACGCGGCGGGAATCGCCCGCCTCACCGAGCTCTGTCTCATCGGAGAGCTCGACATAAAACCGATGAGGTCTTAAAATGCCGGAAGAAAGAAACATAATCTCGGTCTCGGCGCTTAATGAATACGTCAAGCGCGGGCTCGAGGGAAGCAAATATCTTTCATCGCTCCTCGTCGCCGGGGAAATATCAAATCTGTCCGTCAAGGGCGGACATCTCTATTTTTCCCTCAAGGACAAGGGGGGCGCCGTGTCGGCGATAATGTTCCGCTCGTACGCCGAGCGGATGAAGTTCGTCCCCGAAAACGGAATGCAGGTGGTCGCCGCCTCGTCGGCGACGCTTTACGTCCCGACGGGAAGATATCAGCTCAACGTGACGGCGCTCGAGCCGTACGGCAAGGGCGCGCTCTACGCGGCGTTCGAACAGCTCACGGAAAAACTCAGAGCCGAGGGGCTTTTCGACCCTTCGCGCAAAAAGCCGCTCCCGCCCTGCCCGAGGACGGTCGGCGTCATAACCTCGCCCTCCGGCGCCGCCGTGAGGGACATCGTCAGCGTGACGGGGAGAAGATTCCCCTCAGCAGTGGTCAAAATATACCCCGCCCTCGTTCAGGGCGACGGAGCCGAGGAATCGCTCGTATCCGGAATCGGATATTTCTCCGAAAACAGACCGGACGTCATAATCATCGGCAGGGGCGGCGGCTCCATCGAGGATCTCTGGGCGTTCAACGGCGAAAAGCTCGTGAGAGCGATATCGGCCTGCCCAGTGCCGGTCATATCCGCCGTGGGGCACGAAACCGATTTCACGATCTGCGACTACGTCGCCGACGTGAGAGCCGCGACGCCTTCTGCGGCGGCGGAGCTCGCGGTACCGGACTCGCGGGGACTGTACGCCGGGCTTTCCGAGACGCGGCGGCGTCTTATCTCATCGACCGTATCGAAAATATCCGAAATGCGCGCCGGCGTCGCTTCCCTGTCTCAGTCAAGGCAGCTCACGTCTCCTGATCACTATCTCGCCGACAGACGGCAGGACGTGATCGAACTGAGCGAAAGGGCAAACGAGGCGATCGGCTCGATAACCGCCGACGCGAGGCGGCGGCTGTCGGTGCTCTCCGGCCTGCTCGACGCGCACAGCCCCCTCGGCACGCTGTCAAAGGGCTACGCCGCGGCGTTCCGCAAAGACGGCTCGCCGGTCGTCAGCGTAAATGACGTGGAGCCGGGACAGGCCGTCAGACTGGTCTTTGCCGACGGAGACGCAACGGCCGAAATTACCGAAAAACACTTCCGGAAGGAACTGGAAACCGCAAATGGCTGAATCGACAAAAAACGAAGAAATGACGTTCGAACAGGCGCTCGAGAGTCTCACGGAGACCGTCAAGGCCCTCGAGGAGGGAAAGCTCCCGCTCGACAAATCGCTCGAAGCGTTCGAAAACGGGATAAAACTCGTACGGCTTTGCGAGAGCAAGCTCGACGCCGCGGAAAACCGCGTGAGACTCCTCGTTTCCGACGGTGAAAATACCGATGAACGACCTTTCCCGGGCGCTGACTGAAAACGCGGCCCTGACCGACCGGGTGCTCGACTCCGAGCTCCCCGCGTCCCGCGGGCTTCAGAAACGCCTCACCGAGGCGATGAGATATTCCCTCTTTCCGGGAGGAAAGCGCGTCCGTCCTTTCCTGACGCTCGAGTTCTGCCGGCTTTTCGGGGGTGACGAAACCGTCGCCGCGCGCTTTGCCGCGGCGGTCGAGTGCGTTCACACGTATTCGCTCATC
>JAFZCF010000005.1 GCA_017552165.1 Clostridia bacterium | reverse complement strand
TCGACGGGGTGCTGTGTATTATGCTCGGATAGACAGGTCCGCAGCCGAATCCTGCGACGATAAATCCGATTACGGCAGGAACGTGGCTCCCGACGGGCAGAGCAATCAGCACCGTCCCGGAGATGGCCGTCAGTATGCCTGAACGGATCAGTCTTCTGTCTCCGATCTTCTCCGAAACGAAGCCGGACAGCATCCTGCTGGCGGTTAGACCGATATAAAACATTGAGGCAAAGAACGCCGCGCTTTCGCTGTCTATCCCGTGAGTCATGCTGAAATACGTTCCCGCCCATACCATAGGGAGTGTCTCAAGTGCGCAGTAGCAGAGAAAGCCGAGGAAAAACACCGTGACGCCCTTTATCCTGAATATCTTTGGAATTGAAAGGACGATCTGCCCGCCGTCGGGCTCCCCGTGCGCGGCGAGTTTTTCGCTCTTTATCCACAGCGGGACGGAAGCGAACATCGCGACGGCAATGACACCCTGAAGCACGGCGACAAGCCGGTATCCCCCGCGCCAGCCCGCCTCGGAGCCGAGGCAGAAGCCCATGATGTAAGGGCTGAGGGTCGCGCCTATGCCCCAGCAGCAGTGGAGCCAGCTCATGTGTCTCGACGACAGGTGAAGGGCGACGTAGTTGTTCAGGCACGAATCTATCGCCCCGGCGCCGAGCCCGTAAGGTATGGCAAAGAGAAACAGCTGCCACGCCGCCGTGGCGAGCGAAAAGCAAACCATCGCAGCCGAGGTCATAACGACCGACAGGGCGATTAGCAGACTCGAGCCGAGCTTTTTGACCGCCCTCACCGAGAATAGCGAGGAAACTATGGTGCAGACCGAGGTTATCATCGATACCGCCCCGGCGACGGACACCGCCGCCCCGAGCTCGAGGTGCATGACCGGCCATGCCGAGCCGAGCAGCGAGTCCGGAAGGCCGAGACTCACGAAAGCGACGTATATTACGATTGTAAGAATCAGAGACATAAAAACCCGACGGAAAAATCAGTAAGTATTATCTGATAAGCCTGTGTTTTTTGAAGAATGCTGCGATCTTTTCGCCCTTCGGAAGGAGCAGCAGGTCCTCCTCCTCGAACGCTCTCATAATTATCACAGCGGCAAAGTACGCCGCAGCCGCAATGAGGATCGCAAGTACGACGGATATTTTTTCACCCACCAGCCGCGAGAGCAGAAGGTTTGAACCGAAAGCGACACCGGCGCACACAAGCCCGGCCGCAAAGGGCTTTGCGAGCACACGTATATACCGCGGCGTGAATCCTATTTTTTTCCTTATGAACACAAGGTTTGAGGCAACTATAGAGGCACACCCGAATACGGAGCTGACGGGAGACGCCCAGACGTTTACCTGAGGTATGCCGGCAAGCGCCCATACTATCCCCATACGGACGACAGCGCCGATTACGATGGAGATTATCGGCTCCTTCATGTGCTTATAGGTGTGCAGGATCGTCGAGGTCATGCCTATCATCGACGAGAAGAACGCCGCGAGCGCAAGCACCGAAAGCAAGGGGGCGGCCGCCTCAGCGTTGCTCCCACTGCCGAAAATAAGCTTGATTATCGGCCCGGACAGTGCAGAGAGTCCGAGTGCGCACGGCATGACGACGACCGACATGAGAAGGAGCGATCCGTTCATTATCCTCCCGGATTTTTCCTTATCCTTCTCGGCAATCGAGGCCGCGAGCACGGGAACTACCGATGCCGTTATCGGCCCGACGAAAACCAGCGCGAGATTGTAGAGCGGAGTTGCGCAGGTCTTGTAATTCCCGACGAGGATCTTCATCGCGGTCTCGGTAAAACCGGCGTCCTGTATGCGCCTCGACAGTATCATGCCGTCGATGACCGTCGCGAAGCTCGAGACGGAATTTGAAAGCGAGATCGGTATCGCGATAACGAGCAATTTTTTTGCGAGCGTGAACATGCTCTCCGACTCGCCGTCGTCTTCGATACCCCCGTATTCGCTGTCGTATTTCGCCGGTGTGAAAAACGCCTTATTTATCCACAGATAAATCATCCCGAGGAGCACGCCTGCCGTGATGCCGAGGGCGGCGTAGGCGGCTATCACCGGGAGCCCGTATCCCATTCGGGCCGCGTAGGTCCCGAGCAGGAGACCGAGCGCGAACTTTCCGACGGCCTCGATTATCTCCGAGATTGCCGTGGGATACATATTCTGGTATCCCTGGAAATACCCCCTCAGTGAGCTCGCGACGCAGATAAAGAGCATCGTCGGGGCGATTGCCATTATCGTGAATCTCAGGTCCGTGATCTTGTATCCGACCTCAAAGGCGCCGGCCCCGAAGAGCATGATCGACGTTCCTATCGTCCCTATTATGACGAACAGCAGCGTAGCCGCTGCAAACACCCGCGACGCGCGGCGGCGCCGGCCGCTCACCCTGCTTTCGGAAATAAACATGGAGACTGCGACGGGCAGTCCCGCCGTCGCGACGGTAAACATGGCGGCGTAAATGTCGTAGGCGTTGTTGTAATACGCCATGCCCTCGTCGGTGAGGAGCTCGCGGAGAGGCACCTTGAGCGCCAGCCCGAGGATCTTGACGAGGATATTCCCTATTGCAAGCGCCGCGACGCCAGAAAAAAATCTCGCGCGGGTATGTTTTTTCTCAGTCAAATCTCCGACTCCTTTTTGATCCTGTCAAGGTACTCATAAGTATATTTCGGATTGAATTCTCTCACTATTTTTCCGTCTCCGCG
>JAFZCF010000078.1 GCA_017552165.1 Clostridia bacterium | reverse complement strand
GTCCCAAACCGAAGGAATGCTTTTTATCATTTCAACGGCAGGACTGTCGAGAATCTGATCAATAGGACTCATGTTCACAAGAAGCGGAGAATTCACGCACACCATAGACGCTATTTCCATGGCGCTCGAACACGTCGGTGTAAAATCCGCCGGCCCGCACAGATATCTTGTAAAAAGTTCTCCGGTGAGATATCCCGCATAAAAATCCTTGTGGAAATCATATACCATAGCGAGATTGGATCATTCGCCGTTTTTGCAAAAGAAAACAAGGGGACCTGGTTTCTCGGCGGAATTGCGTCGAAAAAACAAAAAGGCGAGGAAATACATCTGGATGAATTTCTCGGCGACGGCGGATATTTTATGGAAATGTGGGTGGACACACAGGACGGAACGATGGAACGATCAGACCGGGTCGTCACAGCTGATGATGTTCTCAGGTTTGATGAAATAGCCGCCGGCGGGGGATTTGTCTGCAGATTTTCAAAAGTAAGGCTTTCACAGTATGGCGGCGCGATAACGGGAGAGCCGATTACCGCTGAGTCCGTCGGTGAATCGACGGTTAAATATACCACGGACGGCAGCGATCCTTCTTCAAGCAATACCGCGTCGGTTTATTCCGGCGAAATAAAACTTAGAGAATCATGTCTGCTAAGGATTGCCGTGACAGAAGGGGACGGGCAGGGAACCGAATTATCGTACAGATACAATTATATCACGGAGCGCATAAGTCTTTCGGATGAAACTCAGTCCATAGGAAACTATGATTTTGAAAGGTTTACGTCAGATTCAGAATCAGTCGGTTTTACGGTTCATGTCAATGATGGTGCGACACTCAAATCCGTATCTGTTTACGGTCAGAAATTCAGCGCAGAGAATGCGTCGCTCAATATGAAAATATTCAAATGGAACAGCGAATATGAAAGTTCCGTATCGGCAGCTCCGATGTTTGCCGGAAAAGCGGAAATAATCAAAACAGGCGTTCCGATTTATATGGATCTCGGAGAGGGGATGCCCGGTGGAGATTATCTGATTGTCATTGGCCCGTCGGAGGGATCGCTCAACTGCGGAATACAGACAAGAGCAGCACGTGAAGAGTCTCACGTCGGAGAAACGTTTGTGAACGGCGTCAGGACGGATATCGGAATCAAGGGAAGCATCGATATTGCGTGGCCTAACGGATATCCGGTCAACGAGCCGGAGCGACAGCGATTTGTAGATCTGTTTACTGCTCATGCCGGTTCCTCCATGGGAGAAAGGCATTCTGCGTACAATCTTGCGCAGACAGGTGAAACTGTCGCGACTATGTTTGCTGTTCTTGACGGAGAAAAACTCAAAAAGATCGTTGTCACCATTCCGAGTTGGTTTGATGATAAAGGTACGATTACATTCAAGGTTTTTAAGTGGAACGAAAACTATTTCTCGACAGTAGGCAACGATCCGGTTAAAGAACAAGTATTTGACGGATACAGAGATAACTCGGTGGTTACCATTTTTTTTGAGAACGGTCTCCAGGCTGGAGATTATCTTTTTGTCGCATGCGATGCCCACGACAGTAAGTCGTCCGGAGTGGGGATTTATCTGAATGTCGCAGGAACTGATAAAAGGTTTAAAGGAACGTTTATTAACGGGAAGCCCGACCTGAATCGAGCGATGGAATGCAGTTTGACGCTTGTTGATTGCAATTGAATTATGCACGGATGATGAAACTATATGGAATTGTGAGTTCATCTGTCTCAAACCACAAAAATCAAAAGGACGGGCGATTGCCCGTCCTTTGAACTATATAATAAATGAAGCCCGTTTGGGTGCGTAAACTATCACAGAGGATACGTTACCTGAAACCAGCGCGTCTGCCAATTCCGCCATACCTGCAGATGATTGTCGAGGAGATTCACTCAAACCGGGCCGAAGGCCGGCCGCATCTCACCAACAGAGACATTATATCACTTTTTTTGCGCCGTGTCAACAGGAAAATTGAACGCGCCTGCATCTTGAAAACTCGGTGAAAATGTTATATAATGTTAACAACATGCGGCGCTGTTGTCAGCGGAAAGGCCTTTTTATGCACCTTAACATTATTCTGAGCACGATTATTCCTTTTGTCGGCACCTGCCTGGGCGCGGCAATGGTGTTTTTTCTCAAAAACCGGATTTCAGAAAATATCCAGAAGATCCTTTCGGGTTTCGCGGCGGGCGTCATGGTCGCCGCCTCGATATGGAGTCTTCTGATCCCCGCGCTGAACGAGAGCGCGTCGATGGGCAAGCTCTCGTTTATCCCCGCCGCGGTTGGATTCCTGATAGGCATCGGATTCCTGCTGCTTCTCGACGTGATAACGCCTCACCGTCACGTCGACGATCAGGAGGAGGGTCCCAGGGGACTCAAGCGCACGACGGAGCTGTTCCTCGCCGTCACGCTTCATAACATTCCCGAAGGCATGGCGGTCGGCGTCGTCTGCGCGAGCTGGATGTCAGGAAATAACAGCGTGAGCGCGACGGGGGCGCTTATTCTCGCGATAGGAATAGCGATTCAGAACTTCCCGGAGGGAGCGATAGTTTCCATGCCGCTCCGCGCCGAGGGAATGAAAAAGAGCAAAACCTTCGTTTACGGCGCGCTTTCGGGCATAGTCGAGCCGATCGCCACCGTGCTGACGATGCTCGCGGCCGGCGCTATCTCGGCGATTCTTCCGTATTTTCAGGCCTTCGCCGCCGGCGCGATGATCTACGTTGTCGTCGAGGAGCTCGTCCCCGAAATGTCCGCGGGGAAGCACACGAACGCCGGAACGATAGCTTTTTCGCTCGGCTTCGTTCTCATGATGATACTTGACGTCGCTCTCGGATGACTTAAACACCGGACAGATTTCGGCAGAAAAAGACAGGACGGCCGGGGTCCCGAATGGTATAATATCACCGTCAGGGAAGGGAGACGGCGGAAATGGATTGGCTCATCGGCATTCGCGCGGCTATCGACTATATCGAAAATCATCTTGAAGAGGACGTGAGCGCGCAGAGCGTCGCGGAGAGGGTGTACATTTCACCGTTTTATCTCCAGCGCGGCTTTACGTTCATGACCGGATACGGTATAGGCGAGTATATAAGAAACCGGCGCCTGTACCGCGCCGCGCAGGATCTCAGGGAAACCGGAGACAGGATAATCGATATCGCTTTCAGGTACGGATACGACACTCCCGAGAGCTTTACCAAAGCTTTTTCCCGTTTTCACGGCGCAACTCCGTCGCAGGTGCGCGGCGGTGCGGCGGCGAAAGTCTTTCTTCCCCTGAAAATCAATATATCTGTTCAGGGAGGAAATCAGATGGATTTCAAAGTCACGCCGATGTTCCCGTTCAAAGTCATCGGCTTCGTAAAAACTTTCGACAACGAGACGGCTTACGCCGAGATCCCGGCGTTCTGGGATGAGATATGCGAAAAATACGCGAGCAGCGTATACGCCGGAAATCCGCCGTCAAATCCGTACGAAAAAGCGCTTGTCGACAACTGTATCGGCGAATACGGTGTCTGCATCGACGATATCGGAGGCGGAAAGTTCAGGTATCTAATCGCGGGAAGATATACGGGCGGCGAGGTCCCCGAGGGGATGGAGGTTTACGAATTCCCCCGCGGCGACTGGGCGGTTTTCAACTGCATCGGGCCTATTCCGGAGGCACTGCAGAGCGTCAACACACAAATTTTCCGCGAATGGCTCCCCGGGAATCCCGACTACGAGCTGTGCGGCAACGCAAACGTCGAGTGGTATGACTGCGTAAACGGCGAAAAGACCGATGAGGACTATCACAGCGCGATATGGATCCCGGTCAGAAAAAAGCCGCAGACGTGATTCGCATAATAAAAAAGCAAAAAAAATGCCGAAAGCGCCGCGTCTTCAGCGCTTTCGGCTCTGTTTTGTAATGCTTTCCGACGCGAGAAATCACCCGTTCGCCCCGATAATGCTCCGGCCGTAGGCGTCACGGTATTTTTCGAGAGACGCCGCCGTGTCTATACTGTAAACGCGGGTAATCTCCCCGTTGTGGGGGTCTATCCCGTCGTGTTCCAACACTCCGCCGAGCGCGAGAATTGTCCGCTCCGAACCGACGTTTTTCGCCGAGCATCCGACGATTACTTCCCCTAGCCCTTGCTTACGGGCCTCGCCGAGGGCGAAGTAAAGATTGATCTTATTGTATCCCTTTCTCCTTTCGGAGGGCCTGATACCGTATCCGATGTGACCCGCGTAGGCGAGCATTTCCTCATTGAGATCCCACCGTACGTTTATTGTACCGACAAGGCGTCCGTCACTTTCGCGGAACATGAGAAACGTCTTCCCGGGGCAATGGGAAATGCTCTCGGCGTATTCCTTGTTTTCCATTCGGAGGCACCTTTCGAGCGCCTCCTCGAAGGAAAGGCCGCTGAACACTTTATTGAGCCCGCCGGAGCCGTGAACCTCCGATCCCGCGTTCCTGAACTCGCTCAGAAAATCAATGATCTCGTTCTTTCTTTCAGCGGATGGCTTTTCAAAATAAAATCTTTCCATTTATTTGTTTTAGCTCTGCCCGTTTTTGTTGTTTTTTTCTCTGTTTACGAGCGACCTGAGATACGCCTTGCGTTCGTCCGGTATGCGAAAACTTTCGACGCTTTTTCTCACGGCAATCGCGAGTGTCGCCGCGTCAAGACTGCCGTTCTCGAAATAGGGAATCACCTGCTCATACTGCTTTGCAAGTGCCGTCGCAAAATACCACGCGACCATCGTCCTTACGTAATAATCCTCAGTCACGAGCGAAGCGACAGCGTCGGGATACGCCGTGTCAAACCGGTCGTCGAGAAAATGTCTCATGAGTATCCCTATCGCGAACCGGACGGTATATTCTTTTCCGGATCCGAGCCACTCGCTGACCCTCGGGAGCAGTTTTTCCGGATGTTTTCCGAAAACCTTCGGCGACATCTGATCGCACGTCGCCCAGTTGTCGATATAAGGGAGAAAGGCCTCGACGCGCGAGACGCATATATCAAAATCTTTGCCGTAAGAAATGATAAAAGCGTGAAGCTGATTTTCCTCGAAATACGTATGCGGGAGGGAGAGCAGAAACGGCTCGGCGCCGCCCTCCTTTATGATCTCCTGGGCGAGCGCTCTAAGCTCCGGCGTTCTCACGCCTATTATTCTGTCGCCCGGTACGGTCGGAATGAGCCGCGCCTGGAAATCGGCGTATTTTTCGTCCCTAATCAGGAACAATCTTTCTGTAATGCTGCTTGCGCTCATCTTCGGTTCCATTCTCAGTATTCTCTGAATTGGAGGTTATACAGCTGTTTGTAAAGTCCGTCTTTTGCCATGAGTTCGTCGTGCGTACCGTATTCCGTTATGCGGCCTTCGGTGACGACGGCGATGCGGTCGGCGTTTCTGATTGTCGAAAGCCGGTGAGCGACGACAAGCGTCGTCCTGCCTTTGCAAAGCTCGTCGAGCGATTTCTGAATGAGCACCTCGGTCGAATTGTCGAGCGCGCTCGTCGCTTCGTCGAGAATGAGTATGGCCGGGTCTTTCAAAAATACACGCGCTATCGAAACGCGCTGTTTCTGACCTCCGGAGAGCTTTACACCCCGCTCGCCGATCTCGGTGTCGTAGCCGTCGGGAAGGGAAGAGACAAACTCGTGAAGATTTGCCTTTACAGCCGCCTGAACGACCTCTTCGTCGGTCGCGTCAAGACGGCCGTATCTTATGTTGTCGCGTATGGTTCCCGAAAAGAGAAAGACGTCCTGCTGAACTATGCCTATGTTTCGTCTCACGGATTCCATCGTAAGCGACCGTATATCCTTGCCGTCGATCAGTATGCTTCCGCCGTTTTCGTCGAGCTTGTAAAAGTTAGGGATGAGGTGGCATATAGTCGTTTTTCCGCCTCCCGATGGGCCGACGAGCGCCGTTGTAGTTCCCGCTTCGATGCTCAGAGAGACGTCGTCGAGGACACGTTTCTCGTCGTTTTCCGTGTAGGAAAAACGGATGTTTCTGAGCTCGATGTCCCCGTTGACTCTTCCGAGATCGATTGCTCCTGGCGCGTCCTCCTCTTCGGGGATATCCATGATCTCAATAAACCTTTTGAAGCCCGTCGCGCCGTTCTGCCACTGTTCGGAAAACGAAACGAGGGTCTGAACGGGCGAAATGAATAGATTTACCGAGACGATAAAGGTCGAGTAGTCGCCGAAGTTGATCTGCCCGTTGTAGAGAAACAGCCCGCCGGCTATGAGGATAATGACGTTGAAGACGTCGGTGATGAACGACGTGGAGGAGAAAAACTTTCCCATTGCGCTGTATGAGTGGGCGCTGGCGTCGATATACATCTGATTTCCGGTCTCGAATTTTTCAAGCTCTTTGTCGGCGTTGGTATACGCTTTCGTCACCCTGATTCCGGTTATCGAGCTTTCAAGCGCCGCGTTGATGACCGCGTTGCTCTTCCGCCTTTCGGTAAACGCGTCGCTCATTTTCTTCCTGTAATGAAGCGACGTGACGACAAGAAGCGGAACACAGGCGAAAACGATCAGCGTCAGCCACACGTTTATGGTGCAGAGATACACGAAGCTAAGCACTATCATGATGGAACAGGTCAGGAGGTTCTCCGGTCCGTGGTGGGCGAGCTCGCTGACCTCGAAAAGATCGTTTGTCATCCTCGTCATGATCTTTCCGGTCTCGTGATCGTCAAAAAACGTGTACGGCAGCCGCTCGAGATGGACGAAAAGCTCTCGTCTCATCTGCGCCTGCATCCTCGTCCCGACCATATGTCCCTGATACTGCACGAAATAGCGCAGGAACATCCTCGCGACGTACAGAACGAGAACGCTCAGCCCCGAGATTATTATGGCGTTATACGCCCTGGTCGGGATAAAATCGTTCAGCATCCTGTTCGTCATTACCGGGTAGATCATCCCGAGAATCGAGATCAGGACCGACGCTGTCATATCAGCCGTGAAAAGCGGGATATGGGGTTTGTAGTATGCAATAAATCTTTTAATCATTTCAGATCACCGGTTTGCGGGTCGAAAAACGGACGTCAAAGAAAGAAGCGCGGCGTCAGGAAATATCCCAAATTACCGTCACGGTATCGGAGAGGCCGATATCGTCGGGTTCCATGTCAATTGCATAACTTTCTTCGGCACTGTTATCCGACATTTTTCTGAGTTGCATCATACCGTTCATCGGGCGAATCTCCATATTCATCTCGCCCCATGAATAATCGACGGACTGTATTTCCCCGAGTGTCAGTTCAGCGGCCCGAGCGAGAACCGACGCCTTTTCCTTTGCGTCGGAAACTGCTCTTGCGAGGAGTTCGTTCTTTGCGCTTTCCCGATCTTTTACGATATAGCTGATGTTGAATTCGGGATGAAGCTCGCTGCCCGCGAGCGCGTAAAGAACTTTTCCGAGACGCTCGTTGTCGGAGTCGAATTCGACTTTCATCGTATGGCGGTATCTGTATCCCGCAAATTTCTGCTTATACACGCCTTTTTCGGTATATCCCTCATATTCCGTGTCAACGTTGAAATTCAGAGTTTTCAGGTCTGTTTTTTTGAAACCGAAAGAGGACAAAAGATCCTTCAGTTTTTCGGTGCTCTCCGAGGAGTGTTTCAGAGCCCCGGAATAATCCTTGTTCAATTCCGTAAGGGTCACGGTGATTCTCATCGCGTCGGGGTGAATTTTTATGCTTCCTTTTCCCGTCACACGTATCGTTCTCATCATTTTACCTTTCCTTTCACGCCTTCGCGGGTATATTTACCTGCCCGAACGGAAAAAACTACTGAAAAAGCCCCGCATGATACGCGAGGCTTTTCTGGCGCGCCCTAGAGGATTCGAACCTCCGACCAATCGGTTCGTAGCCGAGTACTCTATCCGCTGAGCTAAGGGCGCATTTCCCAACCGCGGCAGATATTATACCACGGCGGGGCTGATTTGTCAAGCGTGAGGGACTGTTTTTTTACAGCCCGAGAAGTGACGTCGCGAGCAGGAAATAAAGCAGCAGCGACACGGCGTCGACGATTGTCGTGATGAACGGAGAAGCCATCAC
Source organism: Clostridia bacterium (assembly GCA_017552165.1). The sequence goes on along the minus strand of JAFZCF010000078.1, from coordinate 1,111 downwards.
GGCGGGATCGAATCCCAGCTTTTTTGCGAGCAGAGGCAGGGAACAGCCGATGAGCTTGGCGGCCACGACGGTCAGGGCGAGCGTCACGCTCACGACGAGGGCGACGAAAACGCTCACGTCGGTGTTGCCCATTATCAGCCGGTCGACGAGCATGACCTTGCCGAAGGTCGCGCAGGCGAGGGTCACGCCGCACATAATCGACACGCGGAACTCTTTCCATACGACGCGAATAATGTCGCCGAAGCTTATCTCTCCGAGCGAGATGCCGCGGATAATCGTGACTGATGCCTGAGATCCCGCGTTTCCTCCCGTATCCATGAGCATTGGGATGAACGCGGTGAGCACGACCATCTTGCCGAGAGCGTCCTCAAACGACGATATGATTATCCCGGTAAACGTCGCCGAGATCATGAGAAGAAGCAGCCAGGGAATGCGGTTGAGCCAGATCTTTGCGGCCGAGGTCTTGATATACGGCTTGCTGTCCGGGGTGACGGCCGCCATCTTTGCGATGTCCTCGTCGTCCTCTTCGCGGATGACGTCGATCGCGTCGTCGATGGTAACGATACCCACGAGCCGTCCTTCTCCGTCCACGACGGGAACGGCGAGAAAGTCGTAACGTGTGATGAGATCAGCAACCTCCGACTGGTCGTCTGTCGTGACGGCGGAAATGACGTTCGTCTCCATAATGTCGCCGATGATCGCGTCAGGGTCGGAGAGCAGCATAGTCTTGACGGAAACAACCCCGATGAGTTTTCTATTTTCCGTAACGTAGCAGGTATATACGGTCTCCGAGTCGAGACCGACCTTGCGTATGTGCTCGAATGCCTCTCTGACGGTCATAGTTTTTCTGAGACTCACATACTCGACGGTCATTATCGAGCCGGCGCTGTCATCGGGATATTCGAGCAGGCGGTTTATCGCAGCGCGGTCGTCGGGATGGGTGTTTGCGAGTATCCTCGTGACGACGTTTGCCGGCATCTCTTCGATGATGTCGACCGTGTCGTCCATATAGAGCTCGTCGAGTATCCCTTTCAGCTCTTTATCGGTGAAGGAGTTTATCAGCAGCTGCTGCTTGTCCGGGTCGAGTTCGACGAACACGGCCGCAGCCGGT
>JAFZCF010000077.1 GCA_017552165.1 Clostridia bacterium | reverse complement strand
CTGGAGAGCGTCGTAGCCCTCCTCGCCGGTGCGCACCTTGACGACGTTCTCGACGTCGTAATCGAAGATCTTGCCGTCGCCGATGTGTCCCGTGTAGAGGACGCTCTTGGCGGTCTCTATTACGTGCCTCACGGGCACCTTGCTCACGACGATATCGACCTGGATCTTAGGCAGGAGATTCGCCTCCACGACGACCCCGCGGTAGTATTCCGGCTGGCCCTTCTGGGCACCGCAGCCGAGAACGTGGGAGACCGTCATGCCCGTTATGCCGATGTCCATCATGGCGTTCTTCAGCGCCTCGAACCTCTGCTCCTTGCATATTATCTCTATCTTCGTGAACTTGGGAGAGCCGTCGGAGAACTCCGGGACTTTCTTCACCGGCACGGCCTCGGCGGGCGGTACGTCGCCCGTCACGGCGACGGCGCCCTCGTAGCCGTAGTCGAGGTTCTCGACGGCGGGGAGGAAGTCGGCGTAGGCGCTCGGGAGGCCGTGCTCGGTCTTGTCGAGGCCCTTTATCTCCTCATCGGCCGACACGCGCAGCCCTACGGTCTTTTTGAGTACGAAAAACGTCAGCGTCATCATCGCGGCGGTCCAGGCGAGGATCGCGGTTATTCCGAGGAGCTGGACGCCGAGCAGGCGGAAGCTCCCGGTGTAGAAGAGGCCTTCGAGCCCCGCGGGCGCCTTGGGGTTGGCGAGCAGACCCACGGCGACGGTGCCCCACACGCCGTTTGCCAGGTGGACGCCGACGGCGCCGACCGGGTCGTCAATGTGGAGTTTGAGGTCGAGCAGCTCTACGACGAACACGACGAGGAAGCCCGAAACGAGACCGACGACGGCCGAGCCGAGGGCGTCGAGCGCGTCACAGCCCGCCGTAATGCCGACGAGACCGGCGAGCGAGGCGTTGAGGCACATCGAGACATCCGGTTTTTTGTTCTTTATCCACGTGAAGACCATCGTCGTGCAGGTCGCCGCGGCGGGGGCGATCGTCGTCGTCAGGAAGATCGACGAGAGGGAGTTCCCGTCCCAGGCCGCCGCCCCGTTGAAGCCGTACCAGCCGAACCAGAGCACGAAGCAGCCGAGGGCGCCGAGGGTAATCGAGTGCCCCGGGATGGCGTTGACCTTTTTGATCTTTCCGGCCTTGTCTTTGACGTATTTGCCGAGACGCGGCCCGACCATTATCGCCCCGATGAGGGCGGTGAGGCCGCCGACCGAGTGGATGGCAGCCGAGCCGGCGAAATCGTGGAAGCCGAGCTTAACGAGCCAGCCGGACTGATTCCATACCCATCCGGCCTCTATCGGATAGACGAACAGCGAAATGACTCCCGAATAAATGCAGTAGGAGAGGAATTTCGTCCGCTCGGCCATCGCGCCCGAGACGATCGTCGCGGCGGTCGCGCAGAAGACGAGGTTGAAGACGAACGACGGGGCGTTCCCGCCCTCGAGGAATCCGCCGAAATCCGTCAGGATTCTGAGGTTCGGCACGCCTATGAAGCCGAGCACGTAGTCCTCCGCCATCATGAGACTGAATCCGAGCAGCACGAACACGACGGTCCCGATGCAGAAGTCCATGAGGTTCTTCATGATTATGTTCCCGGCGTTCTTTGCGCGGGTAAAGCCGGTCTCTACCATTGCGAATCCCGCCTGCATAAAGAACACCAGCGCGGCCCCGATGAGGAACCACACGCCGAATACCTCTTTGGATACTGATTCTCCTATAAGTTTTGCAATTTCTTCGGTAAGCATTTTCGTTTTCCTTCGTCTGTGTCCCGTGTCTTTTTAAGTTTATCTCACGCTGAAAAGTATATCGGCGTAGGTCGGGAACGGCCAGTAGGATTTTGCCGTTATCGTCTCGGCCTCGTCACAGGCGACGCGCAGCTCGCACATCTTGGGGAGGACCTTGTCGCGTATAACGGCGGACTCCCCGATGATGTCCCCGGCGTCCCTGAGGGTTATCAGCGTATCCTCGAGCTCGCCGACCTTGACGGCTATCCTGTCGGTCAGGGAGGAGAGCTTTCTCACGATGCCCGTCTCGTATTCGCACGCGACGGAGGCGTCGAGCTCCTTTTTGACCTTTGCGTTCTTCGCCGTGTCTGCGGCGAAGGCGGCGACGGCCGGCGCGATCTGCGTCTTTGCCATGTCGACCATCGTGTTCGCCTCGATGGTGACGGATTTGCAGTAGTTTTCGAGCATTATCTCACAGCGGGATCTCAGCTCCTCGACGGTAAACACCCTATGAGACGTCAGCATATCGACGTTCTTTTTGTCGAGCAGGTGGGGCATACAGTCGGCCGTGGTGCGGTAGTTGAGCAGGCCGCGGACCTCCGTCGCCTCCTTGATCCACGAATCGTCGTAGCCGTTGCCGTTGAAGATGATGCGTCTGTGATCCTTTATCGTCTTCTTTATCATGTCGTGGAGCGCGGTCTCGAAGTCCGAGGCGCTCTCGAGCCGGTCGGCGTATACTCTGAGACTCTCGGCGACCGCCGCGTTGAGCATTATGTTCGCGCAGGCGATGCTGTTCGACGAGCCGAGCATACGGAACTCGAACTTGTTGCCCGTGAAGGCGAAGGGCGAGGTTCTGTTTCTGTCCGTCGTGTCGCGGTTGAATCTCGGAAGCACGTCCACCCCGAGCTTCATCTGCGTCTTTTCGGTCCCCTTGTAGGGGGCGTCGTTCTCTATCGCCTCGAGCACGGCGTTGAGCTCGTCGCCGAGGAACATCGAGATGACTGCCGGCGGCGCCTCGTTTGCGCCGAGACGGTGGTCGTTGCCCGCCGTCGCCACCGAAATGCGGAGCAGATCCTGATAGTCGTCGACCGCCTTGATGACGGCACAGAGGAAAAGCAGGAACTGAGCGTTCTCGTACGGCGTTTCGCCGGGAGAAAGCAGG
>JAFZCF010000076.1 GCA_017552165.1 Clostridia bacterium | reverse complement strand
GGTGCCGTTGTTGACGTTGACCGTGATCGTGCGGGCGTCGGCGGGAACGCTGACAGTCCCTCTCCAGAGACCGTCGACTCCCTTCATGATCGGGCCGGAGACCGCCTCTTTGCCGTCAATGAGAATGCTGAACTGCGCCTCAAAGGCGGTGTTCGGCCAGTTGCTCGTGAGGACCGCGGTGAAATATCCCGCGCCGAGGTCGGAAACGTCCCACGTCACGTACGCGTTGCCGTCGTTGTCGGCGTCGTCGGTCTGATGTCCCGAAATGACGTGTTTCGTGGTGAACTTGTTCCAGCCTTCAAGCGGAGCGTTCCAGAAATCCGCGATTCCGTCGCCGTTCTTTTCGTGCTTATATCCTATGAGATAGGCGTTTGCGCCGCCGTTGCCGTAGAAGCTGAAGCTGCGCTGATCCATCCTCGTGACCGTCGAGCCGGCGGGAAGGGTGAACTTTGCGTCGACCCAGTGATACGCGCCGCTCGCCCACGTTCCGTCGGCGCCTCTGTCGGCGCGGAGGGTGATAGTCTGCGCCCCTTTGGGGATCGTCAGACTGACGCTGATCAGGCCGTTGGCCCCCGTCACGACGCCCGACGTCCATTTCTGAACTCCGTCAATGAGGACGCTGTATTCTGCGTCGGTGTCGGAGTTGGTCTTGCAGACCTTTGCGGTGAAAGGAAGATCGTAGTTCGCGGCGAACGCGCTGATGTCCCACGTAAAGTCGGAATGCTCCGGCCCGTGCTCATACGGCTCGTGACCGCCTATCGTGTGTTTTGAGTTTATATCGACGAATTTCCCGCTCGAGGCGTCCCAGTACTGCGGGCGCTCGCCGGCGGCGCCCTCGAAGCGCTGGCCTATCCAGGGGGAGTTCGTACCGTTGTTCGCGCTGTAGCCGAGCCCTATGTGGAAGACGTAGCTCGACATCGACAGCTCGTCGAGATATACGTCGACCGGAGTGGCCGGAGCCGAGCCCGAGGCGTATCCGACGAATATCGGGTCGGCGATCGAGAAGTCACCGCAGGTCAGGTTGTCGGTGCCGTTGTTGATATTGATCCTGAGGGTCTGCGCGCCGGCAGGTATCGCGACGGTGGCTCTCCAGAGCCCCTCCACCGGGGTCATGAGAGCCGACTCTTCTTTGACGTCGCCGTCAACTATGACGCTGAATTTTCCGTTATATCCCTTGTCTCCCGCGTTGCCGCACACGACCACGGTGAAATATCCTGCTCCGAGACCGGAGATATCCCACGTGACGTGCGCGTCCTCCTGACCGGTTACGGTCTGGTGGCCGGAGATGGCCCTGCCGGACGTAAATACGTTCCAGCCGTTGAGCGGAGCGTTCCAGAAATTCGCCGGGCCGTTGCCGTCGTTATGCTCGCCGATCCAGTATTTTCCGCCGTTGCCGTTGAAATCGAAGCTGCGGGTCTCCATCCTCGTGACCTTCGTGCCGGACGGAAGGGTGATCTTTGCGTCAACCCAGTGATACTCGCCTTTCGTCCAGTCGTTGTCAGGGCCCCTGTCGGCGCGGAGAGTGAGGGTCTGAGCGCCCTTCGGGATAGTCAGATTCACGTCAATCAGGCCGTCTGCCGCCGTGACCGCGCCGGAGCTCCATTGCTGGACCCCGTCGACGAGGACTATGTACTCGGCGTTCTGAGTGCCCGCCGCCTTGCAGACCTGAGCGCTGAAGGGAAGGGAGCCGCTCGCCGCAAAGGCGCTGACGTCCCAGGTAAAGTCGGAGTGGTCAAGCGCGCCCTGGCGCGGCTCGTGACCGCCTATCGTGTGTTTTGACTCGATCTCCACGTTCACGCCCTTCGCGGCGTCGTAATAAAACGGACGCTCGTCCGGGTGCTCGAAACGCGCGCCGATATACGGGGCGTTCGTCCCGCCGTTGCCGGTGTATCCGAGACCGTCACGGTATATATAACTCGACATCGAGAGCTCGTCGAGATATACGTCCGTGCCCTTCGCCGCTCCGGCGGGGATGATCATCGAGACGGCCAGCAGACACGCGGTCAGCAGGAAAATGATCGCTTTTTTCATGAATGTCCTCCGGTTTTTTGCCTCGGAACGCGCGTTTGAATCGCTTGGAATGCGCATTCCATAATTGTTTTTGTCATTATACATTAAGTCCGCGGATTTGTCAAGAGGTTTCGGCTTTTTTGACCATTTCTCAGCCCGTAAGCTCCCCTCTTGCAAACTCTTTTGAATTGAAAAACGAATCGAGCCATCTTATCCTGTCATTCAGCCAGTCTGAAAGATAAGCGCAGTGCTGACCGTACGACGTGAGGTCGGTGATCGCCTTAGTCGACCTCGCGAAGTTCTGCCCGAATATGTCCCATTTTTCAAAATTCCGCTCAAACGATCTCCCGTACGCCTTTTCGGTTTTAAGCACCGCGCCCGGGAGCGAGGCGACGTCGTTCTTTATCTCGTTCCACCTGTCGACGACGAGCTTCCTGAACCACGCGTGCTTCATTGTGTTGTAAAACCACCTGTTGGACGTGTCGAACTCCCCGTTCGTCGGGCAGACTGCCGCTGCCAGCCCGCCGTAATCCTCAAAGCCGAGATTTGCGTTCCCGAGCGACAGATCGAAATCCCACGGCGGCCCGAAATACAGCTTTCCGTCGGTGAAATACATGTAAAAACTGTCAAATCCGACGTCAAAATTCTTCGTTATTTCCTGAAGCAGATAATCGTCGACGAGCGAATCGAGATCGACGAGGGTCTTCACCCTCTCCATGTTCCCCTCGGCGAGAGCATCGCAGGCCTCGGTGACCTTGCCGTCTATCCACTCTATCTGCGCGTCTCTGATCTCCTTATCCGATGACAGATCGCTCTTTATCCCGTAACGCTCGCCCTTAACGGTGAATCCGTACTCGTAGTCCCACGCCGTCTTTTCTATGAGAAAATCCGCCTCGACGTTTGTCTCGAAATCGCTTTCGTTTATGTTCACGCGGTCGGGACCCGTCTGCGTCTGCTCCGTAAGCAGATATACGCCGCGATACTCGCCGTTCAGAAAAACCTCGACGAACGCGTATCCGGGAACGTAGTCGAATCCGCTCATCATCGAAGCCATGGCAAAGGCGACCGAAACCCTCTGAAGCGAATGATCCCCGTGGTTCGCGAGCAAGACCCAGGATTTGTTTTTTCCCTTTCCGACCCCGAGCAGATTTTCTTTTTTGCCGAGCTTTATGCGGTACGATTTTTTCTCCATGTTCCAGGTGCTGTTGCCCCTGCCCCGGATAGAGGCCGAATCGCTCTCATAAAGCACGCCGCCGTCGGTATCGACGGTCGTCAGGGCGCAGTCGATATAGACCTCCTTCGATGTCACGTCCCCGCCGGTCTCGGTCATTATCGAGAGAACCGGCATGTCGAGGATATCGTACGCGAATATCGCGGTGACGCTCTCCGGTACGTTCCCGGGAGATTCTTTTCTCGTGGCGGAGGTCAGCCCGTCGCTCCATCCGGCAAATCTGTACCCGGTCATCGGCACGGCGGTCACCGGCGTGTATTCTCCGTCATCCCCGGGGGACTGGATCCGTCTGCCGCTGATATATCCCGGGACGTTCCCCGTTTTCGCGTCTCCGGCCTTTTCGGGACCGGCGACGTAATATCTAACCGTTCCGTCTGGGCTCGGAACGAAGCCCGAGGTTTCGGCGGGCACAACCGCGGGCGCGCCGCACCCGAAAACGCAGACCGCGACGGCAAGACATATAAGCGCGGCGGCCGCGCGCGAAAAAACTCTTTTCACCGTTCCCTCCCTTCCCGGAATCCGCATTCCGATTTTTTCTGCATTATATCATACGGGCCCGCCCGTGTCAATGACGGGCGCTCCCTGCAATTCAAAAAGAGCCGCTGTCGGCTCTTTTAGTTTTACATATCGAGGAACGGCCGGTAGTTGCTTCTCATGAGGAGAAGCGGCGCGACCGTTATGTCGTTTTCGGGCTTCTTTTTCGTCGTTATGCGGTCGTACAGAGAGTTTATCGCTATCCTCCCCTGACGGGACGGGCTCTGATAGATCGTCGCCGTCATTATCCCGTTCTCGAGGTACGGGACTATGCCGTCGAAAATGTCAGTTCCGATAAGTTTTATCCCCTTATCGCGGTATTTTTCGTCTATGCAGCGGCACACTCCGAGCGAGTTTGCCGAAACAACGTAAATTCCCCTGACGTCCGGATGATCGGTGATTAGCCGGTCGGCGGTCTCGAAGGCGAGGTCGGGGTCGTCCATCGAGCAGTACGCACCGATGTACCCGAGTCCGCGCTCCGCGGCGCCCTCCTCGAAGCCGCCGGTCTTTTTGAGGTGCTCGCGGTTCTCCATCGTACCCGCGATGACGGCGCAGGCGGAGCCCGCCGGCAGAGTGAGCGAAAGCGCCTCGGCGGCGAGCCGGCCGGACATCTCGGCGTCTATATGGACGCTCGGTATGCTGTCCTTTTCCTCTATTCTGTGCGCCACGACGACGTAGGATATGCCCGCGTCGTCCAGTTTTCTGTATATTTCCGGTCTGAAAACCGTCGACGAGGGGAAAAGGAGCACGCCCTTTATGTCTCCGTCGTCAATGAACCGGTCGATTATCTCCGCCATTTCGGCGTCGCCGTAAAGCGACGAGAACTTGCGGAGCTCTACCGAGACGTTGCGGTCCTCGAGGTCGTCGAGCTCGTCGTCGATGCCCTTTTTTATCCGGCTGTAGTATTCGTGCCAGACGTCGGGATAGGTTATGCCGATCTTTATCGGCGTGCTCGCGAGAGAACGCGCGTACCGGTTGTAGCGGTACCCCATGCGCCTCGCCGTTTCGCGCACTTTTTCCCTCAGCTCGGGGCTGACGCCCGGACCTCCGGTCAGCGCCTTGCTGACCGTACCCTGGGCGATCCCCAGCTCTCTTGCTATGTCGTAAACTGTGGCTCTCATTTTTTTGCGCGGTTGCCGCCCGTGAGGGCGACGCCGCTTCCTTCCTGGCCGCGTCTCAGCGTGACGAGACCTTTGCGCTAGGGCAATGGGATATCAGGAACTTCTCGACGAACTCAAAGTCGGCGTCCTCCGCGTAGACCTGATTTCTGTCAAGCTTCTGATTCACGTGGATCGTGCCGCGCTTTCTGCGGGATTTGATCGACGCCACGTATCTGAACTCTGTCGTCATCGTGCTGCGTGCGGCTACGCCGAGCCCCGAGCCGATCATATACGGCTTGCCCGCTGCGAGCCCGACAGCAGTCGTTATCCAGCCGAGCGCCTCGGCCTTTTTGAACTGCTTCGGCATCTGTATATGGCTCACCGAGTCCTCGGTCATCTCAAAAAGCACCTGATATTTCCAGCCGTACGTCGCCGCGAGTATGAGATACGCGATTATGCTGAGCGGCAGCAGGACGCCGAACACAACGATGAGGAGCGTCTTGCCCATCCCGAGTAAATCGCCGAAAACCGTGAAGCCGCCGTCTATCAGACCTATTATGAGCCCGAACAGAAGCATGATTCCGCACGAAATGCCGAGGACCTTCCACACCGTGAAAATGATCGTCGGGTTTTTGAGCATTTTGTATTCGTAAGTCCAGCGATAGACGCCGTCCGGGCAGAGCCAGATATTCTCCGAGACCTTTTCGCCCTTGAACTCGATGCCGGTTTCTTTTTGTTCAGTCATTTCGATACACCTTTCGTAAAGCCGCCGCGCGTCATACAATCATAATATATTATACACAATATCGCCGGAGTTTGCAACGGCAGGCACGTAAAACCGGCGTTTTTTCGACGAAAAATACCCTTTTTCGTGCGCAAACCGGGGGCTTCCCCGGCGGCGGTCAGTCCTCCGTCTGCTCGGAGAGCACGCGGCCGCGCAGGGCGTTGAACCTCCGCGTCAGCTCGTCGATAAGCTCGAAATCGCTCCGCGAGTATTTTCTGTATTCGTATATCCCGCATCGTTCCTTAACAGTTTTTCCGAGCACGGTTTTTTCGTACTCGAAATAATAGCTCCACGGGCTGTAGTCCGTCACGAAATCGTCGCTTTTCGGTCTTTTCGAAAGCGACGCGACGCGGCTTTTATCAATGAACTTTTCAAACTCCAGCACGGCGTCGGGAGCGGCCTCGTATCTCGTCACGACGGTCGGCGAGCTGTGTACCTCTCTGTCCCTGCATTCGACGAACCAGTTTCCATCTCCGTCGCGCTTCAGCTCCGACCTGTGCCCGGCGCCGAGCATATCGCAGTATCCCGGGCTGTATTCAAATTCCAGAAGTTTGAAACCCTTCATATTTCCGTTTTCTCCCCTTCAGGTTTTATTCTATTTTACCACTTTGCGCCGCAAAAGTAAAGCAAAACCCGTTCCCCCGCGCCAATACGCGAGGAAACGGGGTATATCGGGTTGTTCCTCCGTCAGAAAGTCACCGTCTCCGGGGCTTTCGTGAAGGAGCAGAAGGTCGCCGTCGCGTTTTTGAAGTACAGGACCTGGGTGTTGCCGTCGTCGGGGCTGTACATCGCCTTCAACTCCGGCATTTTTTCGAGCATCGCCACCTTGACGGCGCGGTCGTCGTCGTCAACGAGCTCTCCCGAGAGCCGCAGCCACTCGCCGCCGTTGAAGGCGCATATCTCGGCCTTCGGATTTATTGCGAGCTGTTTTGACACCGGCTTGACCCTGCCGGTCTGGATATAGAGTTTCCCGCCGTAAAGCAAGGCGGTGCCGAACGGCCTCACCCTCGGCTGATCCCCCTCGACCGTCGCGAGATAATACGTCTTTGCCTCGTCAAGAAAACGGTATACTTTTTCGATTCCTTCCATGTTGAGTTTCCCCTTTGATTGCGTTTTTTCGGTTTGAGCGGATCACAGTTTCGTCTGTATCACGGCGCACGCGACGCCCGCGACGGTGAGGACTATGCCGACGGTCAGAAAGACCGCGACCCTCCTTTTCAGGGCGGCGTAGTGTTCCGGCGAGCCGTCGAGCAAATTTGCCCGCACGTAAGACACGAGCGCCGAAAACAGCAGGGAAAGCACCCCCGCGGCGATCAGCACGATCCCGATTATAAGAAGCGCTTTTTTCATGTTCTCCCTCCCGGCGGCGCGAAACGTTCTCCGTTTGTATTCTGCTTATATTCTACCATCCGCGCGCCTTTTTGTCAAACCGGCGGTCGAATAAACTTATTTCTTCTTTTTCTCTTTCCCGTTCGCCTTCTGCGCGCAGTTTTTCACCTTTTCAGACCGCTTTTTCATTGCTCGCCGGAGCGTCCGCGGCGACGTAGTCGTAATACGCGTAATTGTCTGGGGACGAGGCCTCTCTGCACATAAAATCGTAGACCTGATCGCGGAGCTTTTTCCTCGCGGCGCGTTCGTCGAGCGAGACGTCGGGGTAAAACCGCCCGGACACGGTCAGCGTGAGACGCGGCGGGAGTTTTTTCAGTATTTTGCGTTTGCGGTACGTGGTGACGAACGCCACGGCGGGCACGCCGTCCTTCACGGGATACGTAAAACTTGTGTCCGGAAAAGGCCGTATCCCCGTGTACCACGGCCATATGTGCGCCTCCGGATATACGGCGACCGCGCGTTTCTGCCCGACCCGGTACGACAGCGCTTTTTTGAACTCGCGTATCCCGGAAACGTCCCGCGGCACGGGGATCCCGCCGAGAAGCTGTACCGGCACCCGCAGCGCCGGTGACGAGACCGCCTGCGGGCTCACGACGACGTGCGTGAACTTCGGAAAGCCGATGAGCGCCGGCGACCAGGCGTCCATAACGTCCTGCGTATGATTGCCGTAAAGATAATAACCCGTGCCGCGCAGTTTCCGCAATTCGCGCCTGTTTTTTATCCGCAGGCCGAACACCGTTTTACCGATGATCCAGATAAGCGGCGTCGCGATCATCCTGTAGCAGACGAACTCCGCGGCGCGCCAGAACGGGTTCCTGATAACAAATGGAAAATCCCGGGGAAGGGGCTTCGGCTCGAGCGCGGCGTGCGCGAAATCGTCGTTTACGGGATCACTGTAAAAGATCGTTTTTTTAGCCATTATCTGCCCTTGTTTTCGTGTACCTGTATTATCATCTGCTCCATGCGGTCCATGCAGACGTCGAAATCGAACTGCCTTGTATATCCGAGATATTCTCTGCTTCTGGCTTCTTTCTCGGCCGGATGGTCGAGCCAGTAATCTATCTTTTTTGCGAGATCGCCGCTGTTGTTGCACATAAAAAGATTTTTTTCGTCGAGAGCGAAAAAGCGCGTTGCGCTGCGCGGAGAGTTTGAAATGACCGGCACCAGTCCGCATGAAATCGCTTCGAGACACGAGATCGCCTCGATCTCGATCTCCGCCGGATGGACGTAAAGGTCGGCGGTGTTGATCATCTCCACCATTTCACGCCGGGTGAAAAATCTGAAGACCGGCGGATTAGCGAGACGGGCGGAACGTTTTTCGAGTTTTTTTCTAAGCGGTCCCTCGCCCGCGAAAACGAGCCGGATCGTATTTGCGTACCGGCTCTTCCTGGCCGCGTCGATCAGCACGCGATGTGATTTCTCCCTGCTGTACCGCCCCGTGAACAGAATCACCTGTTTCCCGGCAAACTCTTCGGGACGCTCAACTTTCGCGGGATGAAAATCGCCGCTGACGCCGTTTGAAATGACGAAAGCGTTCGTTTTGCCGCCGTAACGTTCAAACACCTCGCGGATAAACTCGGTCGGATAATGGACCCCGTCGACGTAGCGGTAAAAATAACGGTAAAACAGACGGTAGATCTGTTTGTTGAGAAAAACGTTGTTCTTCATGCCGAGGTGGCTCGATATGTTTTCCGCCTGGCAGTGGAATCCGGCCGTAACTGAAACACCCGTGCCGCGCAGAAGGTGCAGCGCCCCTATGGAGAGCGGCAGAGGCGTCATCAGATGGACGTGATCCGCGCCTTCAAAAGCTTTCAACAGGATATCTCTGTCCGGCTTTGCGACCACCACGCCGTTCTTTCTCAGATAATTCTTTACCGGGCCTATCCCGAACTGCCTGACGACGAAAAAATCAGGCTGTCCCTTTTTGTCTTCATCGGGGCAGACGACCCGCACGGTATGTCCTTTACGTCGCAAGGAACGTATGAGGTTCATGGCGGCGATGGTCGTCCCGTTGTTTTCTTCTCCGAGCACGTCGCAAACGACGCAGATTATCATGTTTTTTCCTTTCGGTCAGGGCGGCCTGACCTGTTTTTCTTTATTGTTTTGAAAGACGGCGGCAAGTCACAGCATCCTGATCATCAGAAGATCGTCGTCGTAGCTGCCGTCGGGATATTTCATGCCGTGCGGGCGCCTGCCGTAAACCGTAAATCCGAATTTCGAATAAAGCCCGACGGCGCGGGCGTTTTTTGACTCAACCGTAAGTTCTATCTGCTCGTAGCCGCACCGTCCTGCGAAACCGATCAGCCGCTCCATAAGAGCCGAGCCGATTCCGAGTCCCCAGAAATCCCTGCGGACCGAAATGCCGAGCTCGGCGCGGTGAAAGACGCGGCTTTTGCGGCCGTGCGAACTGACGTCTGCGCTCGCGATGATCTCGCCGTCAAGCACCGCCGTCAGCATAAGGCACCGCGGATCGTCTCTGCGCTCCGCCAGTATGCGCGCCTCTTCCTCCGGAGTATAGTCGAATTCCTCCGGCGTGCGCAGCAAAAAAGGCGTCTCTCCGAGCATGATCTTCATATATTCGAGCATGAGCCGAGCGTCATCCGGCTCGGCCGACCGCAGCGTACAGGTCCTGCCGTCACGCAGGACCAGCGTTTCCGAGGGATATTTCATTCCGCCTGCCCTCCTGTTTTTGATTCCGTTTGTTTTTGCGTCATTCCGCGCTTACCCACATCGCGGGACGGACGCAGATATCCGTTCCGGTCAGATAAACCTGACCGCCGCCCGAGATATTTCCGTACTTGCCGACGTACGAGACGCAGAGGTCTCTGTTCATTCCCGGCGAGCGGACCTTTCCGTCCCCCGCACGCACAGAGGCACAAGACGAGCACGGCGGCAATAATCGGGACGACGGCTTTTGTAATGCTTTCATAATCACGTGTCCCTTCGGCGCGTTCATCATCGTACTGAGATACTATATTATACCCTATTCCTGCCGTAAGGTCAATATTGTCTTCTGAATTAAACCGAACTCATAAAAAACCGGGGCCCCGATCGGGGCCCCGTTTTTTCAGTCGTCAGTCATCCGACTTCTTTTTCTTTTTCGCGATGAGTGCTATTCCGCTCAGGGACGCGATTATTATTCCGGCCGCAGATGCGACGATAGGATCGCCGGTCCCGGGATTATCCGGAGTATTCTTGATCGTTGTGCCCTCAATCAGAGTAGTATATCCTTCAACAGGATCTTCGGATATCGTGTAAACGATCTCAACGCCGTCCTTGTATTTATCAAGTCCGGTGAAGCTGAACGTCCAGTCGGTTTCGGCGGTCACGTTGATAACTCTGATTTCCTCACCGTCGGCATAAAGTCTGACTGTGATGAAATCCGGTCTCTGATGCTCTTTGTCACCGACCCAGTTCTTGACACCATCAACTCTGGTCTTTTCCGGCTCATGAGTATTGGTAATCGTGAAGGAGTTAGCTTCGCCGCTGTAGGCGGTCGTGTAGCCGACAATCTCTCCGATTTCGGCAATACTGTAAACGATCGTCACGCCTTCCTTCATCTCATCAAGCTCGATCCAGGTAAACGACCAGTTGTTATCCTTGTCGAGATTCTTGTCTTACAACCCGAACTTCTCTCTCAGCTCCGCGGCACGCAGCTCGGCGATCTCCTTATATTTGCCGTAAACGTCAACTATATGTTCGACCATATCGCAGAACTCGCCGAGCCTGTCCGGAGCGAGCCATTTGCCATGCTCGTGTTCGGAATCGTGTTTGTTGACCCATATTTGAATGATCTTAATCGGTACGGCTCTGACGAGGATCAGATGAACATTGTCGTTCAATTCTACGGTAACGTTTTCCGAGTAATAATACTCACAGGCATTTCGCACCACTTTTATTTCAGGTGACAGCCGCGAGCTGATCTCTTCATACGCCTTATCGAGATCGACCTCGTAAACGTCGTCTTCCCAGAGTTCGCTGTCGTGGTAAAGTCCCTGCTGAGCGTAAACGAGATCCTTGACGGATGACAGCATACAGTTTTTAACAAATCCGCCGTCCGGCTGCAGATACTCTCTTTCCCGCTCCTTTCCGTTTTTCGCCGTGACCGACCTGCCGACAATCTTTTCATACAGATCGAGGTTTTGATAAAAAAGTCTGTCCCCGATATCGAGATGCACGTACTCTGCTTCTTTTTTTTCGCTTTCTTTTTTACGAAGCGCGTAAAGCTTTTCTTTCAGGACCGGTCTGAGCGGTATGTCTTTTTCTTCGTAGAGGTCCCCGACCATGCTGACGATCCGGCAGCTGACATCCTGATACGGATATTCTCCCTCATAATACGCGTTATCCATCTCGACGGCAAGCCGGCAGACTCTGTCGTTAAGCTCGGAGTCTTCTCTCAGGACCTCACGCGGTATAGACTCAAGTATGTCAAGAAAATCCTCCTCCGCCTGATCGTAATCCGCGTAGTATTCGCTTGTCGAGTCTTCGAAAAAACTGTAGTTTTCCGGGTCGGGCAGGTGTTTTACGACGCTTTCAAGCCCGAAAAGAATAACGTCAAGGTCCTCCTGAACATCCTCGGGCAGATTTTCAAACTGCCCCGGAAATGCGTCGAGCACGGCGCGGATCACGTCGGGGTCGTGCCTCAACCGCTCCGACGCGCTGCCGATCGAGTATTCGCTTCTGCGCACCGCGGCAAGAACCGTTTCTTTGTCGTCTCTCAGCCGTTCCGAAGCGTAACAGAGCACGTTGCCTTCGTAGGTTTCTATCGCCGTCAGAACGATCTCTTTGTCGTCCTTCAGTCTGTCGGACGCGAACTGAAGCGCGTATCCGTTATGCCTCACGGCGGCAAGCACCGTATCGCGGTCGTCCCGCAGTTCATCTGAGGCGAATCCGAGCGCGTTCCACGAAGAGCCGACGGCGGCAGTCACGGCGTCCCGGTCGGCGCGGAAACGTTCCGAGACGAATTCGAGCAGCTGCCCGTGCTTTGAAAGGGCTCTTACGGCTATCTCTTTATTATCCCGC
>JAFZCF010000075.1 GCA_017552165.1 Clostridia bacterium | reverse complement strand
TATGCCCATGCGCTCGCCGCCCCTGACGATGCACGATGTGTCGACGCCCTGCTCGCGGAGCTTGCCTATCGCCGTGTCGGCTATAGGGTTAAGCGGGAGCTTCGTGACGTATCTGGTCTGCATCCCCATTTTTGACAGCGATACGGCGACGATGGATTCATCGCCTCCGTAAAACGCCTCGAACTCCGTCGCCTGCTCGAATCTCAGGTTGTTTTTCGGCATGAGCCGGAGCATCATCTCGCCCATTGTTACGACTTTCATTTTTTGCCTCCTCAGGTTTTTCCGTAGCCGTTCAGGAAATAATCCCTGCTGCGCGCCACTGTCTCGTCGTTAAGAACGTTGATTTTTCTGCCGGTCTGCAGCAGATTAAGATATATTTTCGCAGACTTTTCGAGCACCTGGCAGGCGACGAACGCTTCGTCTAACGTCCTGCCGAGCACGATCGGTCCGTGATTTCTTATGAGAAGCGCGTTGTCATCCCCGAAGGATTCGCACACTACCCGGCCGAGCTCGGCGTGAGCGTCTGACGGAACGAACCTGTCCGACAGACGTATCGGTCCGCCGAAAAGCTGGCCTATCTCCTCCGAAAAGGCGGGGATTCCGCCCTCGATGGCGCAGCACGCCATGGCGTACGGCGAATGGGTGTGTATGATCGCGTTGATATCCTGTCTCCTGTTCATCATCCCGCGGTGTATCTCCCTTTCGCTCGTCGGAAGACGGGTGCCGGAAACGATCTTCCCGTCGGGAGAGATGACCGGAAGATCCTCCGGCTTCATCTCGGCATAGTCGAGCTTTGAGGGCGTTATGAGTATGTTCCCGTCGTCAAGACGGACGCTGATGTTTCCCCAGGTCCCGAAGACGTAGCCCTGTCCGCGGAGGGTGAGACACGTGTCGATGATTTTGCGGCGGAGCTGTTCGCTGTCTTTCATTCAGCACTTCCTTTCGTTTCACGCCTGCCCGCTGTAAACGGACAGGGAGTTGTTCATCATTATCATGTAAGCGGAGTTGTTTTCCCCCGTTTTCTTTATGTACGGATTTCCGTTCGGGCGGTTCGTTATGACGGCCGTGAGGCCGCACCCGCCCTTCAGGACGAAGGTCTCGCCGGTCGACCTGGCGCCTTCGCAGCAGAGGGCCTTCACCTCCGACCTCACGGCGGAGATCAGATTGAGCCCGCCGTAATAGAAAGTGTGGCTGACGGTCAGATCGCGGCAGTCCTCCGCCTCGACCTGAACGAGCCGCTTTGCGAGCACCCCTTCGAGCACCGCCTCGCCGAGACGATCGTAATCGCTGAACCAGTCGGCGCCGAGCACGCTTTTGTCCTTTTTGCTGCCGGCAAGGTACGTCCCGTTCGTGTGTATCCTGCTGACGAGCCCTCCCGAGCAGTTTTTCGCGTATATCCCGCAGTCGTAGAACGTCCCGGTGAGCCGGTCGGCAACGAAGCCGTCGGCCCCGTCGAAGACGACGGCCCTCGAAACCGCAACGAGGCAGGAATACGTGAAATAGCTGTTTTTCCCGGTACAGCGCAGGAACGGGGAACAGGACGCGACGGTCCTGCCGGTCATGTCGTTATATATCCCGTTATCGGGATAATAGACCGTGATTCCCGTAACACCCGAGTTTTCCCCGGTAAGCGTTACCGCCGCCCGGCCGTCCGCTTTCTGATTTTTTCCGTATTTCACAAGCAGGACGCTCCCCGAAAAATCGGCCGTCGCCCCCTGCGCGCCCGGATGGGCGCCCTGAATGCATATATTGTCCCCTCCGGTCACCGGATTTTCGAGCAGATAACGGCCCGCGGGGATGTAAACTATCCCTCCGCCCACCTTCGCTGCGTCGTCGAGCGCGCTCTGAAGAGCGGCGGATACGTCCTTTTTGCCGTTACGGTCGGCCCCGTACGAAGTTATATTGAAGAGCTTTGCCGGCGTCTGCGGGACCGA
Organism: Clostridia bacterium; assembly: GCA_017552165.1. The sequence goes on along the minus strand of JAFZCF010000075.1, from coordinate 1,546 downwards.
GCGCGACGCCCCGAAGTTAAGATCCGCCAGCCGGTCGTCCGTCACGCTGTTTATCCGCCCGTAAATCTCTCCCGTCACGGAGACGTTCGCGGTGTTCACGACCGCCTGCGCGCCCTCGGCCGTCAGGTTGGTTATCGCCGTCCCGCTCGCCCTTATCTCTCCGCGAGCGATGCATATCCCGTACGCCGGGCTGAGGCCGTGCGCCTCTATCCCCGTGCGGCTGTCGAGTATTTTCAGATCATAAAAGCTTCCCGAGCACCCCGCGCGGGTCGGTTCGCGGTTGAATATCCCGGTGTCAAAGCCGTCGAGGGTCACGTTCTCGTACGTGTCCCGGTCAACGTCTCCGAGATACATCCCGACCGAGCCGTTCTCCTTCATCGCCGCGCGTATCGCGGCCTCGTCCGGGCCGCCGTTCTTAGCCCAGTACGCCGGGGAGAGCGCGACGTCCGTCATCACGCAGATATCGGCGTGCTGTTCCGCCTCTATGCCGACCTTGAGCGCCGTCCCCCTGACGTTGTCTATCGTGACCATGCCGACGGGCTTTTTGCCGCTCGAAATCCCGTTCCAGCTGTTTATGAAATTGCAGTCCCTGACGGTTATCGCGTTGCCCTCGCCGCACACGGTAAAGCCGTACGGGGTTTTGAGATCCTGAGCGTCGTATACGACGGTGATCCCCTGTATCGCCGCGTTCTCCGACAGAGTGACGGAATCCGTGAGTTTTTTCGCCCCTTTGAGAGAGAAAACCAGGACCGTGCCCTCGGAAACGTCCTGCGTATCCGGGTCGGCGTAGACCCCGCGGAGCGTGACCGAAGTGCCGACGGTTATCGGCTCGCCGATAAGATATCTGCCGGCCGGCAGAAAAACTATCCCGCCGCCGAGCGAGCGGACGTGATCGAGAGCCCTCTGAAGGACTCCCGACATATCGAGCGAGCCGCTCAGGTCGGCAAACCAGGGCGCCCCGGCGAGGTTGACCTCTGCGGCGAATGACGAAACGCCGTTCTTTTCGTTTACGCTGACCGCCGACGGGGATATGCCGTCGCAGCCGAGCGTCAGATTTTCGGGGATCATGACAGTTTTTTCACCTGCTCCTGTACCGCATATATGAGATGCGAAATATCTTGCTCCGCAGTAAAGCGCGTCGTCGTCCGAGCCGAGTATCAGGATCGTTTCTCCGCTGACCCCTATATGATACCATCTGCCCTTCTGCGCGCTTTTCAGTTTTTTCTGAAGCTCCGCGGAAACGCTGTTTTTTGCGTTGCCGACGAGGATCACCGTCGTGTTCCCGGCCGACACGCTCTTTTCGCCGCGCACGTCGGGGTTTCCCGAGAGCGGGGCGACGGCGTTCGCGACCTCGGCAGCTGCCGCGGAAACGGTCGCCGAGGCGGAATCGGGCTTTATCACGGTATATCCCGAAAAATCCGTAATTTCGGTATATCTCACGGGCTCTGTGTCCCCGGCGGTCTCGGTCGCTGACACCGCGTCCGAGCCGGTCGAGCCCGGTCCGTCGGGCCCGTCACGTCCGCAGCACGTCAGGAGAAAGACCACC
>JAFZCF010000074.1 GCA_017552165.1 Clostridia bacterium | reverse complement strand
GAGCGTATTTATGAGATTGACGCAGGTGTCGATCGTCTTGTCAGACTCGTTTGCGGCGGCGATTCCGAGTTCTGCCATGAAAGAGTCACAAATGTCCCCGAAAAGACCTTTTACCGACTCGACTGTGTCCCCCGGTCTTTCCCCTTTGGAATAGTATTCTTTAATTGCGTTTCTGCGGATAAATGACTTTTTGGTCGACGCTTTGATTATCTCAAACTCCGTCAAAACGTTCTCCGCCCTCCGCGGCAGCTTCTCCGTTTCCCGGCATAGCGTGGCGAGACGTTCAGCCCTTTCCCGCATGGCGTTGAAATATGCGGCGGCGGCCTTGAGCCCCTCGGCCTCCGGCATTTCTTCGCGCAGTCCGCCGTACACGTCGGCGAAGAAATCAAAATCTTTCGCGCGGGACTTGAGATAATTCTTGCCCCATGTCGTGCCGAGGAACCCGACGCTTTTTGCCTTTTCGAACTCCGCAGCGGTGTTGTCAAAAGCGCCGAGACCCTCTTTTCGGCAAATGAGCGTATCGTAGAGCTTGTTCGCCGTATCATAGAAATCGTTTTTGCCGTCGGAAATACACTCGATCGCGAAATCTACGGCCGCGCGGTCGGTCTCTCTCAGCACGTCGTCGAGCATTCTCCGCCTGAGGGGAGCGATCTCGCTCGCTTCCGCCGTCTTGACGCCCGGCGTTAGCTCCGCGTGGACGAAGTTTTCCTTGAGAACGTCGAGACAGAAGCCGTCGATGGTCTTTATCGCGGCAAAGGAAAGCCGGCGTTTCTGCTCTTTCCAGAATCTCGTCTTCTCACCTCCCGAGCGGATACGTTCGTCTATGCTTTTTTCTATCCTTCCGCGCATCTCGGCGGCGGCGGCCACGTTAAAGGTCACGACGAGAAAATCATCGATGTCGAGGCCCTTACCGTCGATAAGTCTCATTATTCTGCTGACGAGCACGTCGGTCTTGCCGGTCCCGGCAGAGGCCGAAACGAGAATGTCGGGATCGTTTGAAAATATCGCCTCTTCCTGATATTGATTTGGATTTCTGTCACTCATTTTCATTCCCTCCTTCTCCGTCCGAGTCGTCTGTCCCTTTTATCTTCTTGCTGCGGCACGCCGCCTTGAAATCGCAGAACCCGCAGGGGTCGTCTCTGCCGCTTTTTTCGGGCCGTGCCCCGGCGTCTCCCGAAAGAATCGCGCCGCAGATCCGCTCCACCTGACCCTTCACCGTGCTACGCACCTCGTCGTAATCGCCGCAAAGCTCGGTGACGACTCCGGTGTCTTTGACCACCTTACATCCGCCGAATTCGGTCAGCGAGGCGGACGTGCTGCCTGTTTTGTCCGATATCCCGCTTTCGAACTTTTCCCTTATTCCGCCGTCGAAAACACCTTCGATCTTCAGTTCGCTTTTGAACTTGTCGTAATATGACTCTCCGTTTTTCAGATTGATTTTGCCCGGCTTGACCGTGTAGTACGTGACGGCCGCCGGCGCCGGCCTGAGCCCGTCGCTCTTTGCGTCGGCGTAAGCTTTTTCACTCTCGTCCTCGGTTATGCCGTAGAGATAGAGGAACATCTGGAGCTTTTTGCCCTTGTCGAGATCCTTGGCGTCGAAGTGCTTGCTTGAAGATTTGTAGTCGATGACCCTGAGATATCGCTTGCCGCTTTCCTCGTCGTCGTACGCGTCTATGCGGTCTGCTCTGCCCGACACCGACACCTCGACGTCCCCGACGTTTGCGACCGGCTTTTTGCCCTCGACGCGGCACTCGAAATATTTCGGCTCGAAATGCGTCTCTTTCTGACGTTCGTCGAGCGCGAAAAGCACCTGTCCGGCGGTCTTTTTCAGCGTCTCGATGCCGTGATCCCTCGCCCTCGAAAGGACGTCGCGGGAGCCGGCGGGAAGCACGTTGTTAAGCAGCTCCTCGATGCCGTCCGAGGCGAACTCGGTGAGTTCTTCCATCGTGCGTTCTTTTTCACGGCGATACTCGTTTCTGAAATATTTTTCGAGCACGTGATGGAGAAGAGTCCCGTCGCTCGCCGCCTTCGCGGCGTCAATATCCGGCGGCGCCTTTAGCCCCGCCTCCGACCGCAGCACGTATCTGAGCGGACAGCCGACGTAGCTGTCAAGCGAGGACGGCGATACTACGAGCGCCTTTTTGCCGTCCTTCTCGGTCAGAAGCCGCTCGGCGACGGCCTCGGGCACGACCGTGCATTTCTCATCGGCGCGAAGCGGAACGTCGTCATGGGGATCTATACCGAGCGCCTCGGCAAGCGAGCTCCCCTCGACGGTCCCCTCGAGCAGACGCAGCTTTTCGCGCGCGGAAACGCCGTCCCATACGAAATCGAGCGCGCCGGGACGAACGCAATAGTACTCATCGCCTTTTGCTTCGTCTTCGCGCTGCTTTTCGCTGAGAAACAGCCAGCGCGCCGCCTCGAACTGCTCGGACGGAACGAGTTTTTCTCCGCTCGGACTGTACTCGGAACACGAAAGGATCAGATCCTTCGACGGTATGCAGAGGGCGAGATAGAAATCGAGATTGTCAAGATAATATTTTTCCTTCGGCGGCGTTCCGATCTCTATGCCGCCTTTTTCGCGTATCCTGTCCCTTTCGTCGTCG
>JAFZCF010000073.1 GCA_017552165.1 Clostridia bacterium | reverse complement strand
GCTGGTAAAGACTTCATCAGCATCATGTCCGTGATGATGGTGGTGATGATGGTGCTCATCATCATGGTGATGGTGGTGATGCTCATGCTCATCATCATCATCGTCATGGTGGTGATGATGGTGCTCGTGCTCATCCTCGTCATCGTCGTGGTGATGATGATGGTGATGCCCGTGCTCTTCTTTTTCCATTTCTTCAAGGAGTTTTTTCAGCTCCGCCTCGGCCGTGGCGGTGTTTTCCATCGCCGAGAGCATCGCCTCCCCGTCGAGTTCCGACCAGTCGGTCGTCACGAGCGTTGCGCCCGGGTTGAGTTCCCTGACAAGCGCGACGGCCTGCTCGATCGAGCCGCGGTCCATGCTTCCCGTTCTTGAAAGGATGACAGCCGTGGCGCTCTCTATCTGGTTTTTGTAAAACTCCTCGAAGTTGCGCAGATACATGCGGCACTTTTTGGCGTCTACAACGGCGGTCATGCAGTTGACCGTCAGGCCTTCGACGCCCGCGCCGAGCACGGCCGTCGCGACGTCGGAGAGCTTTCCGACCCCGGAGGGTTCTATTATTATCCTGTCGGGCTCAAAATCCGCGCAGACTTTTTTCAGCGCCTCGGCGAAATCTCCGACGAGAGAGCAGCAGATACAGCCGCTGTTCATTTCTGTCACGTTGACCCCGGCGTCGCCGAGGAACGCTCCGTCGATCCCGACCTTGCCGAACTCGTTTTCAATCACAACGACCTTTTCCCCGCGCTTTGAGAGCGTCTCGGCGAGGAGTTTCCTTATCAGCGTCGTTTTCCCTGCTCCGAGAAAGCCGGAGATGATATCTGTTTTTATCGTTTTCATGTTGCTTTTATCCGTTATTCTCCCATGCCCATAAGCTCGTAAAGGATCTCGTCCGGTTTTGCCGGGATATCGATCTCTTCGATACCGTCGCCGGAAATGAAATCCGATTCTTCGACAAGCCTGCTTATTTCGTCATTGACGTAATCCGAAATCATATCGGCCGAAGCGCAGCTTTCCGAAATATCGATAACGTACGCTACAAGATACTGAGATCCCGATTTTTTAACGCAAACGTCGCCGGGCGCCCTGCCCTCAGCGGTGAGCCAGCCGGCAAACTCGGGGTTCCTCCAGTCGGGCTGACCCATCACGTAGGTCGCCGTAACGACGTTCTCGGTGGGCTCCTCTTCCTCTCCGGATTCCTCGCCCTCTACGACGTCGGGAGTCTCTCCGTCGCCGGTATCGGGCGTCCCGCCCTCTTCGGGAGTCTCAGAGGCAACCTCCCCGGTGTTCTCATCCGCGGTCTCGGTGTCGGCGCCGTTATCGTCGTCATCTTCGCCGAAATCGACGTCCGTGTCGCTTTCTGACGCTTCGATTATCGCCTTTATGTATTCCTCCGCCTCTTCGACGGAAAGCTTTTTGAGGTCATCGACTATATCGGCCGGCTCGGCGTCGGAGATAATAAGATAGTAGGTCAGCATCCTGCTGTCTCTGATCTCGCGTTCGGCGTTGACATAGACATAGCAGTCTTCGCCGTTCTCGGTTCCGAAGGCGTATGACCCCGGTATGTTCATCCCCAGAAGGGACACGAGCTCGGGATCCGTGAAATCGGGCCGGCGCTCGGTCGTGATGCCTTCTCCGTTGAGAGAATCGATAAACTCCTCAATGAGACTCCACTCGTCCTCGTACGGCTCGGAGAGCTTTTCTCTGAGCTCCGTCGCGTGTTCGCCGCGGAGAACGGTATAGACCGGCGCCTCGAAATAATACGAGTTCTCGTCATCGTTGATGAAAGCGGTTATCTCGTCTTCGGTGAAAACATGATCTTCGAGCATGCTTTTGTACTGCTCCGCAAGATATGAAAGCTCTATAAACGCCTCCGCATCCTCGTCGGATATGCCGCCGAACATGATCTTGACCAGCTCGAGATAGCTCTCATATCCGTTCGCTTTTGCCTCGGCGTCCGCTTCAGCGAGCTCCTCGGCAAGCTTGTCTTCATTGACGGCAATCCCCTCGCGGTTTGCCGCCTCGGCGCACACGAGTATCTGCTTCATGGCGTTCTCAACGGTGTCGCGGACAAAATCAAACACCGTGCCGTCGGGCTCTATCCCGAGAATCTGAGCGATCTCCGCCGCATCCTCGGGGATTCTGAGCTCGCCCGCCGTCTTGCCGTCAACGAGATCATCCTCGGAGATAATACCGAACATGGTGAACATGGAGCATGCGGTCGCCCACGTCATCCTGAGATATCCCTCGTAAAGCGAGCGGGAGACCGAAGAGGACCCGAGCGCGAAGGCGATGTCCGCCGCGGGATCGACGTACGGCTCCGCTGTGGTCTCGTCACCCGGGGCGGTCGTTCCGGCCGGGACCGCAGTTTCCGTGACGCTCTGCTCCGGCGCAGACGTTTCGGTCCCGTTATTCTTTATGAGCCCGCACGAACTCATTATAATGCACGCCGCGACGATAAAAGCGGCGAGCTTTATGAAAACTGCTTTTTTCATTATGATTTCCTTTCGCAGAAAAACATCTATCATTCTTCTTCGGATCCGGCTCAGCGCAGCAGATCTCCGATATCCTCGGGAGTGAACACATATTCTTTGCCGCAGAAACGGCATCCGACGCGGGTCTCGGGATCGCGGGCCATGTCGAGGAGTTCCTCCCGGCCCGTAGAAATGAGAGCCCTCTCAACTCTGTCAAGACTGCAGGTGCAGCGGTAAACGGGCGAAAACCGG
>JAFZCF010000072.1 GCA_017552165.1 Clostridia bacterium | reverse complement strand
GCTCGTCGCCGAGGACGACCGATATGATAGTCGGGGGCGCCTCGTTGCCGCCGAGACGGCAGTCGTTCCCCGCCGTGGCGACGGAGATGCGTATCAGCTCGGGATATTTGTCCACAGAGGCGAGGGGCGCCGTGACGAAAAGCAAAAACTGCGCGTTTTCGTACGGAGTTTCCCCCGGCTCGAGGAGATTCGTCCCCTTGTCGGTCGAAAGCGACCAGTTGTTGTGCTTGCCCGAGCCGTTAAGCCCGTCGAAGGGCTTTTCGTGGAGGAGGCATACGAAGCCGTGCTTGCGCGCTACGGTGCGCAGGACCTCCATCGTTATCTGATTCTGGTCCGCCGCGATGTTTGCGGTGGCGAATATCGGCGCGAGCTCGAACTGCGCCGGGGCGACCTCGTTGTGCTCCGTCTTTGCCGGCACGCCGAGCTTCCACAGCTCCTCGTTGACCTCGCTCATAAAGGCGGAGACCCTCGGGTCGATTGCGCCGTAATAGTGGTCGTCGAGCTCCTGACCCTTCGGCGGCCTCGCACCGAAAAGCGTCCTGCCGGTATATTTCAGATCGTGGCGGAGCTCATAGAGTTCCTCGGGAACAAGAAAATACTCCTGTTCCGGCCCGACCGTGGGGTTGACGTGAAGGATCTCGGTGTTGCCGAAAAGCGCGAGGATGCGCAGAGCCGCCTTGTTGAGCCGCTCCATTGAGCGCAGCAGCGGCGTCTTTTTGTCGAGCACGTGGCCGCTGTAGGAATAGAACGCCGTCGGGATATAGAGCGTGCGCCCCTTTACGAAGGCGTATGACGTCGGGTCCCACGCCGTATAGCCGCGCGCCTCGAAGGTCGCCCTGAGTCCTCCCGACGGGAAGGACGAGGCGTCGCTTTCGCCCTTTACGAGTTCTTTGCCCGAGAAGCCGTCGATGACCGCGCCTTCCTTGTCGTAGCAGATAAAGCTGTCGTGCTTTTCGGCGGTCACGCCGGTCATGGGCTGGAACCAGTGGGTATAATGCGTCGCTCCGCGCGACACCGCCCATTTTCTCATGCCGTCGGCGACGGCGTCGGCGATATCGGGCGCGAGACCGCGTCCGTTTTTCTGCGTCCTGCGGAGCTTCTGATACACCTCTTCGCCGAGATAGTTCTTCATTTCGGCGTCGCCGAAGACCATCGAACCGAAGCCGTCCGTCATAGTGTTGCCGTTGATTGCCATAAGTTTACCGCCGCCTTCCGTCCGATATCATTCCGCGGCGGGCTCCGGCCCGCTGCTGATGACGAAATCTATTTTTGTGCCCTTGGGTACCGAGCTGCCCGACGGGACGCTCTGCGAGATTATGTTGCCAGCCGGCGCCGTCGGTGAGTATGAGTAGGTCACCTTGCCGACCTCGAGGATGCCCTCCATCTTTTTGTACGCCTGGGCGGGCGTCATGCCGGTGAGCGCCGGCACCTTAATGTTCTCCGCGACGCTCCCGCGGCTGTAGTACAGCGTCAGCGTCGAGCCGACCTCAACGCTCTTCTTCGCCGCCGGCTCCGTCAGGACGACGAAACCGATCTCAACGGTGTCGGAGTCGACCGGCTGGAGCTTTACGCTGAGGCCCAGCTTCTCCGCCTTGATCTGCGCGGTCCTGTAATCCATCAGGGTCAGATCCGGGACGTTGACCATCCTCGAGCCGTGAGAGACCGTCAGCGTGACGGTACAGTACTGCCGGTTTTTGAGCACCTTGCGCTTTGCGCCCCCCGCGGGGTCTTGTCTTATTATCGTATCCTTCGGGTAGCTAGCGTCGTACTTGTATTCTATCCTCACGTCGTATATCGTCGGGTCGAGCACCGATTTGACCTTGTCGTCGTACAGTTTTCCCGTTACGTCCGGGACCTCGACGGTGATAGGCGAGTTCTCGCTCTCGGCCTTGAGCACCCTGTCGAACATATACAGCCCCGTGACGAGGAAAACGGCGAGGAAAGCGAGCGTCACCCCGCATATTATCGGGAACATCGACGTGCTCTGTTTCTTTTTCTGTTTCTTCCTGCCTTTTGCCATATCCTGCTCCTCGTCCGTCTTTTTCGGGACTATCGTGCCGGTGTCCTTCCTGACCGTGCGGAAGACGCGGTCGGGATTTGCCCTCAGCCGCGATACGAAGGCGCACATCTGCTCGGCCGACGCGAATCTCTGCTCGGGATTTTTCTCCATGGCGCCGAGGATGACCTGCTCCAGCCCGAGAGGGATCTCGGGATTGAGCTCGCGCGGTCTGCGCGGCATTTCCGTAATGTGTTTTCTTGCTATCTCGACGGGGGTGTCGGCCACGAAGGGGAGCTCGCCCGTCGCCATTTCGTACATCATGACGCCGACGGAGTAGATATCCGTGCGCCCGTCGGTCTTTCTTCCCGCCGCCTGCTCGGGGGATATGTAATATACCGTCCCGACGGCCTTGCGCTCGTTCATCTCCTCCTCGGTCTCCATCGTCGCAATGCCGAAATCCGAGACCTTTATCTTGCCTGATCTCAGGAGGAGGATGTTCTGCGGCTTTATGTCGCGGTGGACGATTCCCTTTGAATGGGCGTGCGAAAGGGCGGCGAGTATCTGCTCGGTATAACTGAGTATCTCGACCGTAGAGAGCTTACCCCGGCGCTGGATATAACTTTTCAGCGTTATCCCGTCGATACGCTCCATGACTATGTATTTGAGATAGCTCTTCACCGATACGTCGTATATTTTGACGATGTTCGGGTGCGAAAGCATGGCGACCGCGCGCGATTCGTTCACAAAGCGCCTCGTCGCCTGCTCGTCGGCGGCCATCTCCTCCTTGAGGACCTTGACGGCCACCGTGCGTTCGCTGACCACGTCAAAGGCCTCGAAAACTATCGACATGCCGCCGACGCCGATGACCTTGTTTATTTTATAGCGCTTGTCGAGCACCTTGCCGACAAACCTCTGATTGACGTCCATTTACCGCTTTCTCACATTCTCACGAGAACTACCGTGATATTGTCGGATCCCCCCGCTCCGTTCGCCAGAGCGACGAGGGAATCGGCTGTCTTTTCAAGTTCTTCAAAGCTTTCCGAGGATATCATCCCGGGAAGCGACTCTCTGTCAGTATATGAATGGAAACCGTCCGTGCACAGGACAAGGACGTTCCCCTCTCGCCTTTCGATCGTGAAGACGTCCGGCTCTACGGTCTCCTCCACGCCCACGCACCGGGTTATGAGATTCCTGCTGCGCGACGTCCTCGCCTCTCTCAGCGAGAGCTCTCCGCGGTCGACGAGCATCTGGACGAGGGTGTGATCCCGCGTGATCTGGAACGCCTCGCCGTCCTCGATGAGATACAGCCGGCTGTCGCCCACGTT
>JAFZCF010000071.1 GCA_017552165.1 Clostridia bacterium | reverse complement strand
GACACGACGAGCACGGCGACCCCGTGCGTCAGGGCTTTCCCGATCCCTCCGCCGATTATCAGCCATATCGCGGCCGTGACGGCTGCTATCCCGATCACGGCGGGGACGAACACCCCGGCGATCCTGTCGGCGAGCCGCCCGACCGGCGCCTTCGACGCCGAGGCGTCGGAGACCAGACGTATTATCCCCGACAGGGCGGTGTCGGCGCCCGCGCCGGTTATCCTGACCCTTATGAGTCCGTTGCCGTTTACCGTGCCGGCGCTCCCTCGGTCGCCCGGCGCCTTCGTGACCGGGACGGGCTCTCCCGTGAGCATGGACTCGTCGATCGCCGTCATACCGTCGGCGACTACGCCGTCGGCGGCGATCTTTTCCCCGGGGCGTACGACGAGCGTCATGCCCTCGGAAAGCTCGGACACCGGCAGGGTCGTCTCGGCGCCGTTATCTTCGACGGCCGCCGTCTCGGGCATGAGCTTTTCGAGCCCGCTGAGCGCCCCCGCCGTGCGGCGGCGGGCCGCCGCCTCGAGGAGTCTGCCGGTGGTTATGAACGACGGTATCATCGCCGCCGCCTCAAAATACAGATCGTGCGAATGCTCTCCCCCCGACACGGCGAGCGCGAGCATGACGGCGCTGTATATGAACGAGACCCCGCTCCCGAGGGCGATGAGACTGTCCATGTTCGGCGCGAGCCTGAGGAGCGAGCGCGTCCCGGAGACGAAATATCTCCCGTTTACGATCATCACGGCGAGCGCCAGCCCCGCCTGTACGAATGCGCCGGTATGCCCCGTAAAGGGCGACGGCAGCCCGATCATTCCGCCCATCGCGAGATACATGAGCGGAAGCAGGAAAACGAGCGAAAGCGCGAGCCGCCGCGCGAGCGCGGCGATCTCTTTTTTGTTGTCAAAGTCCGGGACGAAGTCGTCCCCGGCGCGCGAGCAGCCGTAGCCGGCGCTCTTTACCGCCTTTATTATCTCCCCGTCGTCGCCGCCGTCGACCGTCAGCGTCTTTGTCGTGAGCGACGCCGAGGCGGAGCCGCAGCCCCTGACCTTCCTCGCCGCGTTCTCGACATGGCTGACGCACGCCGCGCAGGACATGCCGGTCACCTTGAAAATCTTCATCGAAAATCGCTTCCCTCCGCGTCCGCGCGCGGATAAATCATACCGATACAGTATAATTTTAGCACCCCGCGGCGCTTTTGTCAACACGCCCCGGCCGCCCCGAAAGGCTCCCTCGGCGCCCCGAAAGGCTCCCTCGGCGCCCCGGAAGGCTCCCTTGTGTAAAGGGAGCTGTCAGCCGAACGGCTGACTGAGGGATTGTAAAACGATAGATTTGCTGAGACAATCCCTCCGTCACGCTTCGCGTGCCACCTCCCTTTACACAAGGGAGGCCGGTTTATTTGTTCGCCTCGCTGACGATATTTCGCTTTCTGCAAAGCCAAGCGGAACTTTATCTTGCCTTCCCCTTGGAGGGGTAGGCGTGAACCCCAAAGCTCGCTTTACTCGCTTCGAGGACCCCGCCACGGTGTCAGCGTCAGCTGACGGATGAGGTGTTAGCGAACGCACAGAACTGTCAAACACTTAATGCGTTTC
>JAFZCF010000070.1 GCA_017552165.1 Clostridia bacterium | reverse complement strand
TTGTGGTATAATATACTTGTATGCGGCTTTCAGGGGACACCGGGCCGCATTTTCAGCACAAGCTTTTCCTAAACATATCGCCTTCGGAGGGCATTTTATGCAGGCACTTAGCTACGCGAATTATCTCATATCGATCATATTCGCTGTTTTTTACATATATCAGATTGTTTATATCCCGATAGTCCTCATTTTCCGTAAGAAAAAAGACGCCAAAATCGCCGCAGAAAGAGGCGAGACCGTCCTTCACGATTACGCCGTTCTCATATGCGCGAGGAACGAGGAGGTCGTCATCGGAGACCTGCTGAGCAGCATTAAGAGCCAAACCTATCCGGCTGATAGGATCCGCGTCTTCGTCTGCGCCGACAACTGCACCGACGGGACGGCGGAAAAGGCGAGGGAAAACGGCGCCGAGGTCTTTGAGCGTTTCGACAAAGAAAACGTCGGCAAGGGGTACGCCCTCGACTACATGCTGAAACGCATTTCGGAAAAATATCCCGACGCTTTTGACGGATTTATCGTTTTTGACGCCGACAATATCGTCGCAAAGGACTATATAGAGCGGATGAACGAGTCATTCTGCGACGGAAACGACATAATCACAAGCTACAGAAACAGTAAAAACTACGGCTGCAACTGGATATCCGCCGGCATCGGGTTGTGGTTCATCAGAGAAAGCGTGTATCTCAACAACGCGAGATACGTCCTCGGCATAAGCTGCGCCGTCTCGGGAACGGGATTCCTTTTCAGCAAAAAGATACTGAAAGAAGACGGCGGCTGGCCGTACCACCTCCTCACCGAGGACATTGAGTTCTCGGCGGATCACATCGTAAGGGGAGACAAGATCGCCTTCTGCTCCGACGCGATGATCTTCGACGAGCAGCCCGTGAAATTCAGACAGTCGCTTTCGCAGCAGGTCAGGTGGTGCAAGGGATATCTTCAGCTGCTCCGCAAGTACGGATGGGATCTCATAAAGACGTTCGTGACAAAAGCGAGCTTTTCGAGCTACGATATGCTCATGAACATAGCCCCGGCGTATCTGCTGTCGATCGCCTCTATAATCTGCAACGTCACGCTTTTCACCGTCGGTCTCATTCAGGGGAACGACCCCATGATCGCCCTGATGTCGATCGGTCAGCTGCTGTTCAACGCCTTCCTTCTCTTCTACGCCGTCGGGCTGATAACCACGATAACGGAATGGAAGAAAATCCGGACGACGGCGTTCAAAAAAATACTGTTCACCTTCACCTTCCCCGTCTATATGGCGACCTTCGTTCCGCTGACTTTCGTGGCTCTGTTCGCGAAAATATCGTGGAAACCGATAAAACACACAATGTCGGTCGAAAAAATGAGCGCCGAGGGGCAGGATACGGATTTCACATAAACCGGATAAACGCAAAAAAACCGGCGGACACGTCACGTGCCCGCCGATATTTTTATTTTTTTGTCAGTTTTCGGAAAAGAGTTTTCCGTCTTTAAGGAGCCGGAGCATTATGTCGGATCATGCTGCCAAACCGTATCCTCGAGCCGCCGCAGAAAGGCAAAAAATTTTCCTGACGCACGATACATAAAAACATCCCCGGCGAAAAAACGCCGGGGATGAAATGATACCGTCTGTTATGTTATCAGACCTTTGCCATGAACTTTGCGTAGAACGCGTCGCAGTCCTCGGCAACGAGCTCGGAAATCGCAGCCCAGTAGGAGGAGTAGTCGTTTGCTCCGCCGGTAGACATCTGGTCAACCTTCTTGAAGGCGGGAGCGTAGTACGAAACGTAGTCGTTGGGTGAGAACAGGGACGTGAGCGAACGGAAGGAGTACTCTGTCAGCATCTTTTCCCAGTTCTTTCTCGAATATTCGTCCTGAATAACGCGCTGCTGGATGAAGTTCTCATAGAACGCGGGAAGAAGTTCCTGATGAGAACCGAGCGACATCGCCTCGATCATAGCGCCGACAAACTCGGTGCGGGTGATGTTCGACGGAACAAGGAGATATCCGCCAGAAGCGTATGAATAATAGGTGTTCTGAGTATCGTCGAACATCGGGAACGGAACGATTCCGAAGTCGAAATCAAGATCCTTGAGCATTCTGATCTCGCTCGGCCATGCAGAGAAGAGGCAGTGGCCTTCGAAGAGCATGTGGCCTTCCTGGTTCCATTCCTTGACCCAGACCTCGGGTTTCCTTACGAAGGTCTCGATCTTGTCCATGACCGTCCTGGCTCTCGGCGTACCGTAGTCGAACTCGAAGCCATCGGTGCCGAGATAAGCGCCCTTGAGACCCGCTCCCGGGAAGAAATAGCACGCGCTGTACGGGTTGCCGGTGAAACCGTAGTAGTCGTAATCATCGATATCGCCGTCGTGGTCGAGGTCTTCTGTCTGACCCTCGATCATCTCGAATACCTTGTCGAAATACCACTCTTTGTTATCGACGAGATTATAAATGTAGTCGTTTGCGTAGTTGAGGTTTACGAGTCTCTCCCTGTTGACTATGAACGCGACCGCGCTCTGGCAGGGATAGGTCATATCGGATACGAACACGTATCTCTTGGTGCCGAGCTGGTAAAGATCATTGGCCTCTCTGTTGTAGTAATCGGCGTCCCACGTGATGTAGGGGAGCGTCGAAGTGTCATAGAGGACTTGATCGATCACGAGCGTCGCGTAGTTGTGATAACTCTCGAGGAAGTAGAGATCGACGTCATCGTCTCCGTTCAGGACCTTGTTCTCCATGTACATGAGACCCTCGCCGCGACCCTGCCAGAAGAAGTCCTCCGTGCAGGTGATGGTGCACTTGAGGTCAGCTTCGATTCTGAGATTGCGCTTGTTGGCCGCGTTCTCCATGAGGTTGCCCTCTTCGGGCTCGTCAACGTCGAAATAGTTCGTCCATCCCTCGCCGAGGTTGCCGCCGTGATAGGTCGAAATTACGAACTCTTCACCGTCAAACTCAAGACCGTCGGGCACACCGCCCCACTTGTTCTTGGGCCCGTCGTCCCCGGTCCCGTTGCCGTTGCCGCCGTTGCCGGAGCAGGCGACCGCCACCGCGGAGACCATCAAAACGGCCAGAATAAGAGCAAATATTCTCCTAACCTTCATTGTTTTCTCCTTATTGTTGTGATTGATTGTCGATATTTCGGCGGAAACCGCCTTGTACTGTGAGATATTTTATCACCTTGCCGTCACGAGGTCAACACAAAAATCGGACATTATTTTTCAAACCATGTCTAAAATCGTTC
>JAFZCF010000069.1 GCA_017552165.1 Clostridia bacterium | reverse complement strand
GTCATGCAGAAGCCGTGGATGGTCCTTATCTCGATCCCGTCGTCGCCGAATATCGAGACGTAGCGGTCCTTCATCTCCTTCGCCGCGGCGACCGAATAGGTCACGGCGAGTATGGAGGATGCCGGCACGGCGCGCACCCTGACGAGATAGCCGAGCCGAGCGACCATGACGGTCGTCTTTCCGCTCCCCGGGACGGCCGAGAGGAGGACGTGCCCGTCGTCGGCAAATGCCGCTCTCTTCTGCGCGTCGTCCAGCTTCAGCCCGTATTCTTTTATGAAATCGCCAATTATGTCGGGCATGCCGGGCTCCGGTTTCTCGGGAATGTTATACGCTCACGCGCTCACGGCGTCAAAAAAGCACGGCGGGAAAGCCGCCGTGCCGGGTTTTCAAGACTGACGTTTGCCTTCCGCGTCGTATATTTCAAGGGCAACTTTGTTGTCGTCGACGAAGGACCTGATCCCTCCGCGATAGCGGCGGAAGTTCGGCTCGTTGTGCTCGAGCACTATGAGCTCCTCCGGGATGTCGTCGTCCTTTACTTTGAAGACCACGCGCTCCTCGAGTTCTTTTCTCAGCCCGAAGAAGGTCTTTCTCTCGACGTAGTCGAAAACGATCTTTTCAATGTTCGACGCGTTGAGGCGGTAATGTTTGAATCTCGATTTGTCCGTCGTTTTGTCGCAGAAAACTATCTCCGTCTTGTGCACCATCACGGCGTCTTCAACTGTTTTGTTTGCCATCTCGGTTTTTCCTTTCGAATCATGTAAGCGGATTCTCTATCATGGTAATTTTACCACACGCGCGCGCACGTGTCAAGTGCTTTCGGGCTTTTTGTCCGCATTTTATGACTTCAAACGAAAAAAACGGCCCCGCCGGACGGCGTTTTGCGAAAAAAGAGCGGACCGCGAAAAATGCGGTCTGCTCTTTTTGTGCGTTCGCTATCGGCTCTCATTCGCCGCGGCTCAGCGCGGAGGCGTCGGCTTTGAGGAGCTCGAGGCGGCGCTCCGCCTCGGCCCTGTCCGCGCCCTTTGCCATGAGATACAGCTTTATCTTCGGCTCGGTGCCGGAGGGGCGCACGACGAGGACGCAGTTTTCGGATCTCAGATATACGACGTTCGAGGTCGGCAATCCCGTGCCGGTCACGGCTCCGCTTACGAGGTCCTTTATCTCCCCGGTCAGATAGTCGCGGAAGCCGGTGAGCGGCTCGCCGCCTATCCCGTCGGGGAGGTTTTCGCGCAGGGAGTTCATAAGTTCCTTCATCCTCTCCATCCCGTCAGAGCCGGGGAAGGGGAGATTTATGACTTTTTCGGAATAATAGCCGTATTTTCCGAGCATACGGTCGAGCGCGTCGCCGAGCGTGAGGCCGCGGGAGCGGTAGTGAGCAGCCGCCTCGGCGATGACGAGCGAGGCGACGACGGCGTCCTTGTCGCGGGCGTAGGTGCCCTTGAGATACCCGTTGCTCTCCTCAAAGCCGAGGAGGAAGGTCCCCGTCCCCGCCGCGGCGTGGCGGTTCATAACGTCGCCGATGAACTTGAAGCCCGTGAGCACGTCGAACATCTCGACGCCGTTTTCGCGGCAGATGTCGCTCGCGAGCTCGGTCGTGACTATGCTTTTCACGGCGTAGGCGTCCGAGGGTACGCCGCCCGAGGCGCGGCGGGCGTTGATAACGTAATCGAGGAGCAGACAGCCGATGCGGTTGCCGCTCAGGAGCTCGTAGCCGTCGCCGCGTTTTATCATTATCCCCATCCTGTCGGCGTCGGGGTCGGTTCCGATTATGAGCTCGGCGCCGGATTCGCGTGCGAGCTCTATGCCGAGGCCGAACGCCTCGGGAAACTCCGGATTGGGGAATTTTACCGTCGGGAAGGAGCCGTCGGGCACCATCTGCTCGGCGACCGTGATGACGTTTTCGAAGCCCGCCTCCGAGAGCGCCCTCGGGACGAGGACGCGGCCCGCCCCGTGGAGCGGGGTATATACTATCGGCATATCGGCGTTTGCCTTTATCGATTCGCGGTCGGTGATCTCGTTCAGCACCGCCGAGAGATAGGCGGCGTCGGTCTCTTCGCCGAGGACGGCGGGTTTTCTGTCAGACGCGGGGAGCGTCCCCGTCAGCACGTCATGCGCCGATATCGCCGCCGAGACCTTCTCGGCGACCTCGGGCGGGATCTGCGCGCCGTCGGGGCCGTAGACCTTGTATCCGTTATATTCCTTCGGGTTGTGGGACGCCGTGATGTTTATACCGGCGTCACAGCAGTGATGTCTCACGGCAAAGGACAGCTCCGGCGTGGGGCGCGGGGCGTCGAAAACGAGGACTTCTATCCCGTTTGCGCAGAGCACCTCCGCCGCCTTTTTCTCGAAAACGTCGGAGTTTATCCTCGTGTCCCTGGCGATGACCACGCGGAGATCTTCTTTCCCCGACGATCTGAGCCAGTCGGCGAGCCCCTGCGTCGCCCGTGCGACGGTGAAGACGTTCATTCGTCCCGTGCCGGCCGACATGATGCCGCGAAGTCCGGCCGTGCCGAATGAAAGCGGCGCGCCGAACCTGAGAAGGATCTCCTCCCCGTTTCCTTTTATCCGCTCGAGGTCGTCGCGGAGTTCTTTCGGGAGGCCTCCGAAGCCGAGCCAGCGCTCGTATTCAGCAAAAGCTTTCTCGTTTGTCGTCATTTTGTTTCCTCGTCGAGCTCGGCGTAGTTTATTTCAAGAAATTCCTTCATCTCGTCGGGCTCGAGCGGCCTGTGCGACATGACGGCGAGCAGCCAGATGCGGCGCGCTTTTTTTTCGGCTTTTTCGTCGCCCTCGAGGCCCTCGAGCGCGCGCACGGCGCGGCAGCCCGAGTTGAGCACGAGACTCGCCTTCGGCGCGGGCATCCCGTCGCCCTTCATTCCGTACATCCTCATCATCTCGCCGAAGCGGCGGTCCTCCTCGCTCGTGAGGAGCAGGGCGGGGAGTTTTTCGTCCTTGAGCGCCTCGAAGCGTATCTCGAGCTTGTCGTCTCCGCTCGCCTTTCTGAATATCGAGGTCAGGGAGTCGGAGGAGAATTCCTCCCCCTCGCCCTTTATGACGTCGGAGACGGCGGCGTCGGCGCGCAGGAATTTTACGCCCTCGTTTTTGCGCTCGAGCAGGGAAATGAACTGCATGTCGAGCATCCTGTCAAAGAGCACGACCTCGACGCCCTCCGCCGTCAGCATGCCGACGGCCTGCGCCTGTTCCTTCCTGTCCGTGCAGTAATATACCGTTTTTTCATGCTTTTCAGCGGCCTTTTCGAGGTATTCGGAAAGCGTCACGCAGCGGCCGTCGGTGAGCTTCATGAGTACCGAGCCGGAGATCTTTTCAAAGAACTTCTCGTCCCTCAGCCCGCCGTATTCGACGAAGACCCTGAGGTCGTCCCATATCTTTTCGTAGCGCTCGCGCTCCGTCGTGAAGAGGGAGTTTATCTTGTCGGCGACCTTTTTGACTATGTGCTTTGATATCTTCGTCACGTACCCGTTGTTCTGGAGATAACTGCGAGATACGTTGAGCGGCAGCTCGGGGCAGTCGATGACGCCGCGGAGGAGCAGCAGGAACTCGGGGATCACCTCTTTGATGTTGTCGGCTACGAAGACCTGATTGTAATAGAGCTTGACCTGTCCCTCGAGCGGCTCGAATTCGTTCTCGACCTTGGGGAAATACAGGACGCCCTTGAAATTGAGCGGGTAGTCCGCGTTTATGTGGATGTGGAAAAGCGGCTCGCGGTAATCGCGGAACACCTTGCGGTAAAACTCGTTGTAGTCGTCTTCGGTCGCCTCTGACGGAGATCTCATCCAGAGCGGATTGACCTCGTTTATCGGCTTTTCGGCTTTGTCGCCGGTTTCGCCTTCATCCGCTTCCTTGCCGTCGTCTTTTTCCTCTTTCTCCCCGTCGGAATAGAAGATCGGTACGGGCATAAAAGAGCAGTACTTTTCGAGTACCGAGCGGAGCTTTTCGGACGAGAGATATTCCTCCCCGTCCTCAGATATATGCATGACGACGTCGGTGCCGTGCTCCGTTCTTTCGCCCCTGCGGGATGTATATTCGCCGCTCTCGAGGCAGGTCCAGCTGACGGGCTCCCCGCCGGCGTAGGAAAGACTTTCCACCGTCACGCTGTCGCTTACCATGAAAGCCGAATAGAAGCCGAGACCGAAGTGCCCGATTATCCCGGCGCTGCCTTCCTCCTCGTATTTTGTTATGAAATCCGCGGCGCCCGAGAGGGCGATGTTGCAGAGATATTTGTCGAGCTCCTCGGGCGTCATGCCGATGCCGTTGTCGCTGACGGTGATCGTCCGCGCGTCTTTGTCGAGCTTTACGTCTATGCGGAAATCTCCGTTATCGACGTCGGCGTGCCCGAGCGAGCCGAGCCGTCTGAGCTTAGTCACGGCGTCGGCGGCGTTTGAAACTATCTCCCTGAGAAAAATATCTTTTTCGGAGTAGAGCCATTTTTTGATGACCGGGAATATATGCTCCGTACTGACGGAAATACCGCCTTTTTTTACATTTTCGTTCATTTCTTCCATACTGATCACGCCTTTCCGCGACCCGGCGGCGGCAAGCCGCAGGGCGCAGAATATATTATATACCAATTCACAAATATTTCAAGACGGGGGAGGACGATTTTGACCTTCCGAGTCTTGAAATTCCGCCGCGTGTGTGATATACTATACTGAAAGATTTTATGAAGGGAAGGTGCGCCGTGACGAATATACTCGGCATGACAAAGGAAGAGATCGCGGCGCTCGCGTGTCTGAACGGTCAGCCCGGATACCGCGCCCTTCAGATATACGGCTGGGCGTGCCGCGGGGTCGACGTACCGGGGATGACGGATATCCCGGCCTCGCTCCGCGAAAAGCTCTCGGAAAACGGGATCTGCGTTCGCCTGCCGGAGATCAGGAAAAAACTTGTCTCGAGGATGGACGGCACGGCAAAATACCTTTTCGCGATGAACGACGGCGAGCTCGTCGAGTCCGTGCTCATGAAATACAACCACGGTAACACAGTCTGCGTGTCCCCCCAGGCGGGCTGCCGCATGGGGTGCCGCTTCTGCGCGTCCACGCTCGGCGGACTGTCGAGGAATCTCGCGGCAAACGAGATCCTCGGACAGGTCATGGCGGTCTCCGCCGACTGCGGCGAAAGAATATCCAACGTCGTCATGATGGGCATTGGAGAGCCGCTCGACAATTTCGACAACACCGTTTCGTTCCTTCACATGCTGAATTCGCCCGACATCCTGGGGATCGGATACCGCCACGTGTCTGTCTCGACCTGCGGGGTAGTCCCGGGGATAAAAAAGCTCGCGGAGGAGGACCTCCCCGTCACGCTTTCCGTATCGCTTCACAGTCCGGACGACGGGCAGAGGAGCCGGCTCATGCCGGTCAACAGAAAATGGGGAGTGAACGAGCTGCTCGACGCCTGCCGGGATTATTTCGGCAAGACCGGGCGGCGCATATCGTTCGAATACACCCTAATCGCCGGTGAGACAGACGGGCCGGAAACGCGCGCCGCCTCGCCGCCAGGCTGAGGGAACGCCTCGGCGGTATGCCGCTGCACGTGAATCTCATACCGCTCAACCCGGTAGCCGAGCGCCGGCTCACGCCGCCCGACGGGTCCGAGGCCGAGAGGTTCCGCGCCGAGCTCGAAAAGCTCGGGATAAACGGTACAGTCCGCCGCCGGCTCGGGCCGGACATAAACGCGTCGTGCGGCCAGCTCAGGCACGCCGCCGGGAACTCAAACGAAACCGAGGAGACATCATGCTGATAGCCGGAAGAACGGACAAAGGGCAGAAACGCCCGGTCAATCAGGACGAATATCTCATAAGAACGGTGGGCCAGGACGCCTATCTCGCCGTGGTATGCGACGGGATGGGAGGCGCCGCCGCCGGCGACCTCGCGTCGAGGACGGCGGCCGAGTGCTTCGCCTCCTTCGTGTGCGGCAACTACGGTCTCTGCGGAGACGACGATCTGCTGCGCGAAGCGCTGTACAACGCGAATTCCCTCGTTCACGACATATCGGTCGAAACTCCGGAATGCGAGGGCATGGGCACGACGCTCGTCGCTGCGCTCATCACGCCGGAGCGTGTGACTGTCATAAACGTGGGCGACAGCCGGCTGTATCTCATCGAGGACGGCGAGGCGTTCCAGATCACGCGGGATCACACCCTCGTCCAGATGCTCGTCGACCGCGGCGAGCTCTCGCTGAGAGAGGCGAGGACGTCGCGCAGCAGGAACCTCATCACCCGGTGCGTGGGCGTGGAGGAGACCGTAGAGCCGGACGTCTTCACGGTCGAAAGGCGAGAGGGGAACGTCCTTGTCCTGTGCACGGACGGTTTCCATTCATATACTGACAGAGAG
>JAFZCF010000068.1 GCA_017552165.1 Clostridia bacterium | reverse complement strand
TTCTTTCTCTTTTTCTTGGCGGAACTCTGTTCCGGTCTGCATGGAACTTTGTTCCGGTCTGCATGGAACTCTGTTCCGGTCTGCCCGGAACTTTGTTCCCTATATCGGAAAATTTTTCCCTATATGGGAACTCTGTTCCCTCTCTTTTTCTCCCGGCGAATGCCGGCGGCGAAGCCGGACGCGCTTTTGCGCAAAACAAAAGCGCCGGCGGGAGACCCGCCGGGCGCTTTCACGGCTCTCGGTGCCCTACTCCCGAGGCCGTCGGATGTTATTCATTTACAGGCCGGTCCGCAGTTTGAGATCTGTGATTCAGCAGATAAACCTCCCTGTATATAACAACCATACCTGTCAGCTGTTCTTCGCTTATCCGTGACTGCTCGAACGACTGGCCGTGGCTTATTTCGACAGCGATCTTGAGATTCTTCGGATCTTTGACGCACCTCTCACTGATCTCTTCAATCTCTTCAATGGTGAAAATGAATGAGTTCGGGTTCTCGGAGGTGTTCGGATTTCTAATAGGATACGGGAACCTTGCGTCAAAGTCGTCGAATTCAATATATTTTTCGACCTGCGTCGTGTAGATCGTTTGACCGTCTTCGTCAATGATCAGGCATCTGCCGTATACTTCTCCCTGCGACAAAATTGCCTGCGGGATTTCCCAGTAATATTTCCATGCGTAGTCGTCTTCGTGTCCATCGTATATTCGATAGAGACCTATCGAGGCGGTTTCCGGATCTTCTTTTCCGTCGCCGTAAATCTCGGGATATGCCGCGTGTTTACGTTCAAGCCATTCGGGGGGAAAGAAATTGCATTTCCGTGTCGAATACCAGTCCCCGTCTGGGGAACCCTCCTTACGCCCCTGTATTTCGAAGCTTATTTCGTTGAGGCGGATATCGATATCGTCTCTCCACAAAGAATCGTAATCGAAATCGTCGATAGTAATACTGAACTCCCCGGTTTCCTTTGAAATGTAAACCTCGGATTCGGTCTGAGTATCGGGATCATAATGATAGAAAACCACGCGATACACCACGAAGGGGCTGTTGTTGATCACCCAACTTATTCCGACGGGATGGAAGGATTCCATATACGGGGTCGCGTGCATAATGAGGTTTGCCTCATCGTATTCTTTCTCTTTTTCGGCCTGCTGTTCCTGCCAATACGTCCATAGCATATCCGCGGAGACCGATTCCGAAATCCAGGAATCGACAAAAGACTCGTCACGGCTTATCTCAACCGCAATCTTCGCATCGGGATATCCTTCGTTTTTTTCAATTATTCCGGCCAGTTCTTCTTCCGAGAAAGTCCATTCGTTATTGTCGTCTTTCTTCTCTGCCGAGTTATAAACATACCGCATCGAGGGCGTTGAATAAATCCTTTTATTCCCCTCATGATTGAATATGACAAGGCGGCAATAAGCGTCTCCGCCCGCCATATATTCGGGCGAAACCCACCACATGCAGGTTCGATTATTCTGCCCAGTCCACCCGAACCCCGCCGGATCGACCTCCCCTTCCGTCGTTTCCGGGTCTTCCGATCCGGTGGTCCTATATTCCATAATCGCGTCGAAATCCGTTATCCCCGCGATATCGGCGTCGGCAAATTCGGCCATAACGAGCCAGCCCGCCAAATCGCATGTCTCCTCCTGCAGATCCTTGCGTAAATCGTCTATGTGGAGACAGAGTTTCGAGCCGTTTACGCTGATATCGCCTATGCCGAAGCGGTACGAGCCGCTAACCGCCCCGACGTACGCAAGAACCACCGTGTGCCCGGCGAAAAATCCGTCGTCGTATTTAGCGGTCGCCTCGTCAAAGGACGGCACCTCGTCGTATCCGTACGTGAACGTCAGGACGTCCCCGAAGATCTCCCTGAATTTGTCGAGATCCCCCTTCGTGTCGAACCTGAACACGGGAACGTGCGGCTCGGAATCCAGCGCCAGTTTGTCGGCGTTGAGGCACGAAAGGAGCTTTTCGCTGTCTGTCCAGTTCGCATAGGCGACGTTCGGCTCATAAGCAAGTTCGGCGTCATCCCCGTCCCCCTGTTTCGGCACGTCGATCACCATTGTATCGTCGGCCGTGCCTGAGTTCTCGCCCGTCACGCCCGGCTCGACGTAGTCCTTGCGGATAAGGCCCTGGCCGATCACGACGGCGAAGACCATGACGACGAGCACCACGGCGCTCGCGACGAGATCGAGGCGGAACCTCACCCCCGCGCGCTCTTTGTTGTCCGAGCTCACGCCCGGAGGATATACCGCCGACCTCTCCGGCATTTCCATCTCATCGCATATCTTTTTGATTTTTCTTTCCGTTTTCATTCGTTCCACCCTGTTCGGTTTCTCTGATTTTCAGAATTGCCCGCTGATATCTCTTTTTCACGGCGTCGACCGACATATCGAGCGCCGCCGCGATATCCTTGAATTTCAGCCCGTTCCCCGCCTTCATGACGACGATCTGCCGGTCCGTGCAGTTCAGCGCCGAGCCTGCCGGCGGCTTCATCGCTCCCCGCGCCGCTCTCCGAGGCCGCGAGCTCCGCCGTGTCAATATCGACGTAATCTTTCCGTTTTCTGAGACGGTCGAGCGCGCAGTTCCTCGCTATCCGCAAAACGTACGCGGCGGCGCTTGCCTCGGCGTCGGGATCGTACCGGTCGGCGTTCCTGTAAAGCTTCAGAAAGACATCCTGGACCGTGTCGGCGGCGTCCGGCTCGTTCCCGAGGACCGAATACGCCGTCAGATATACCGTCCGGCCGATACAGTCGTAAAGAACGTCGAATCCGGAGTTGTCTCCTTTTTTGATCGCCTTCAGAGCGTCTCCGACTTTTTTGTTAAGTAAGAATGGAAGCATGCTTTTCTCCTTGTCCTACACATATTATACGAAACGGAGAACGAAAAAGGGACAGGAAAAAGCCGTCCCGCGTTGATTTTACAATTTATTAACAATTCGCCTCCTATGAAAGCAATCAAAATCCCGCCGCGCGGTGCGCGGCGGGCGGTGTCTTTCTGCCGGATCATTTGAATATCCCGTTTAAACCGTATCTTGTAAACAGTCTTCTGTAATTGGATTCCGCAGTCGCGACCATTTTCCCGGGGTTTTCGCGCGCGA
>JAFZCF010000067.1 GCA_017552165.1 Clostridia bacterium | reverse complement strand
TCGAGCATGGAAAGATATCCGTCAAATCCGTCGGTCTCTGTCGGGACGAATTCCGCCGGCCCGTCCGATCTTTCGAAATGGATTATTCTTGTCGAAAGCTTTTTAAGGAAATATCTGTCGTGAGACACGGCGATGAGAGTCCCGTCGAAGCCCTCAACGGAGTCCTCGAGCGCCTCTCTTGACGGGATGTCGAGATTGTTCGTCGGCTCGTCGAGAATGAGAAGGTTGCTTTTCCTCATCATGAGGATGAGTAGTGTCAGCCGCGATTTCTCGCCTCCCGAGAGAACGTCGACGCTTTTGAAGACGTCGTCTCCCCTGAAAAGGAACAGGGCGAGCGCCGAGCGGATCTCCGTTTCGGTCATTTTCGGGAACGCCGACCACACGGCTTCGAGCACGGTCTGCCCGGAGGCAAGCCCGCGGTTTTCCTGATCGAAATACCCGGTGTTCACGTTCGTGCCCCTCACGACGTAGCCGCGGTCGGCCGAGAGTTTCCCCGCTATGATGCGCAGCAGTGTGGATTTTCCGCAGCCGTTTTCGCCTGTGAAAAACAGGCGGTCGCCCCGTTTGACCCCGAAACACAGGCCGGAGAAGAGCGGCCTGTCCCTGCCGGGGAACGTCTTTTCGAGTTTTTCTGCGACGAGCACGTCCTCGCCGCTCTGCACCGACGCTCCGAAGGACATCCTCACCTGGGCGGGAAGGGATTCGGGCTTTTTCTCGAGCACCATTTTGTCGAGAAGTTTCTGCCGGCTTTCGGCGGCTATGATGTTGCGTTCTCTGTTCCAGCGGCGCTGCTGTTCTATATATTCCTGCTGGCGCCGGATCTCCTTTTGCTGGTTGTCGTAATGCCTCTGGGCTATTTCGCGGTCGGTTTTTTTCTTTTCGAGATACCGGGTATAGCCCCCGTTGTAGACCTTCCCTTGCCCGTGCTCGATCTCAAGTATTTTCCCGCAGACCGAGTCGAGGAAATATCTGTCGTGCGAAACGGCGATGACGGTTTTTCTTGACCGCCTGAGCATGTCTTCGAGCCAGAAGAGCGCCTCGGTGTCAAGGTGGTTCGTCGGCTCGTCCAGAAGAAGGATATCATCGTCCCTCATTAGGAGGCACGAGAGAGCCAGGCGAGTTTTCTGCCCTCCGCTCAGGACTGAAACGGGGCAGTTCCAGACGCCGTCCGGCAGGCCGAGCCCGCGGAGTATCCCCTTTGCCCGGTTTCTGAAAGAATATCCGCCGTCGGCTACGAATTTTTCGTGCTCTGCGGCGAATTTCACGGCCGCCCGCTCGTCGTTTTCCGCTTTCTTTTTGAGCTCTTCGAGGTCTTTTTCGCGTTTTTCGAGATCTCCGTATGCCGAAAAGGCCTCCTCAAGCACCGTCCTGTCCCCGTCGGGGAGGGCGGTTTGCGAGAGCAGACCCACGGTCATATCCTTTGATACCGACACGCTGCCGCCATGATCCTTTACGGCTCCGGCGATTATCCCGAGCAGTGTCGATTTTCCGGCTCCGTTGACCCCAACGACGCCCAGCTTTTCGCCCTCGTTGAGGGCGAAACTGACGTCTTTCAGCACGTCGTCCGGGCCGAATGACAGCGATATGCCGTCGCAGGAAACGGAGATCACGTCTTATTCTTCGGCTGTTTCCGAGAGATCGGCAGCGTCCTCGTCACCGATTTCTTCAGCGACGTCAAAAGCGGCCTCTTCAGCTTCCGCCGCGGCCTTTTCGGCCTCCTCGGCTGCCTTTTTAGCGGCTTCCTCCGCGGCTTTTTTCTCCGCTTCGAGGGCTTCCTCGTCTATCACGTACTCGCAGTAAGGGCAGACGGCCACGCCGCGGCGGACTTTGTATCCGCACTGGGGGCATTCCACGTAGTCGTTCAGCGACGCGATGCGTTTTTCAAGGACAGAGATCTTCTTTTCAAGAAGGACGATCTCGTCGAAGATCATGCCGTATTCTTCTTCTCCGACCTCGTCGCCGCTCATTTCGGAATATTTCATCTCGCCGAGCGTTCTGAAATAATCGTCAAGTTTGCTCTTGAAGGTCGAGATTCTGTATTTCAGCTTTGCGACGGTCGCGAGCTTTTCTGTGCTCTTTACGGTGTGGTCGGTCGCCTGCGAAATCGTTTTTGTAAAGTTTTCCCAGAAATCCATTTTCATACTCCAGTTGTATCACCGTATCCGGTGTTATTTTCTGTCTTTATTATACCATACCCGGCGCGGGGTGTCAAGTTTGACATACGCCGGATAATAATGTATAATAATACCGTATTCAGACAAACCCTTTGAGGAGGGCACAATGACCGAAACACTCGCGGGATACGTGGACTGGATGGGCGGTATAGACTTTGCGGCCTGCCCCTTTCGCGACGCCGACGCGCTGATTCTTTGCGTGATCTCGTATTTTGACGTTACGCCGCTCTTTGAAAACGGAGACGAACGCGTTCCCGTTTCGGAATGCGTGAAGCTCATCGAAAACGGCGGCGCTAAGCTAATGATAACCGGCGGCGACATGGGAAACACCGAGATCTTTGAAAAGGCCGTTCGTTCAAGGCGTTTCGGCGGGCTGACGATGACCGCGTGCGTAAACGAGCTGCGCGACGATCCGCCGTATCAGTTCTTTGCCATAACGTTCGAAAACGAAACGTTCCGTTTCGTCGCTTTCCGCGGGACGGACAGCTCGCTCGCCGGCTGGCGCGAAAACTTTATGATCTCGTTTACGAGGACGGAGGCGCAGGACTCCGCGGCGGAGTACGCCGAGCGCGCCTTCGACGACTGCGGCGGACGGGATTTCTATATTGCCGGGCATTCTAAAGGCGGCAACCTCGCGCTATACGCGGCGGGGACGCTGTCGGGACGGGCGCTCAGGGGAGTCACCCGCGTTTATTCTCTCGACGGTCCGGGGTTCTGCCCCGAGGTGCTCGACACCGGTATCCTCAAGCGCATCGATTCCGTCACGACGAGGATAATCCCCGAATTTGATCTGATAGGCAAACTTTTTGAGCCGACCATGACCGACACGAAGATCGTCAGGAGCTATCGCAGCGGGCTTGAACAGCATTCTCTCGCGTCGTGGCTCGTAGAGGGAGGAGATCTCGCCCTGACGGGCGCGATTTCCCAGAGGAGCGTCGGCCTGAGCCGGCTTATAAATGACTGGATAGGCGGCGTCTCGATCGAGGACAGGCCGACCGTCGTAAACGAGCTGTTCGACGCGCTCGGCGCCGACGGAGTGACGGACCTTTCACAGATGAACGCCGACACTCTCGCAAAGACGGTGCTCGGGCTTTCGAAAACGAGCGGCGTCACGCGTAAAAATCTCATTGAGCTCCCTAAGCGGGCGATTTTCGACGACACCCTGAGCGGCGAAAAGGCCGACAAAGCGGGCAAGAAACTCGGCCGGATTTTCGGCTCGGATCTGTTCGTCGCGTTTTCGTATCTCATCGCCGGTGTCGTCGTTCTCCTCATGATGAATTCGATCCTCGAGGTGCTCGCGCTCATACTGCTTTCCGCCACGGCCGCATTCCAGCTGTTCATAACCGTCAGGGCGCTGATAAAAAACAGATTCCGTCTCGACGGACTGAGGGAGAGAATCTACATAACGATAGTCCTTATCGCGCTCATCCCCGTCGTCATCTTCAAGGAGAACGCGATGTTTCTCATGGGGAGCGTGATCTTCGGTCTGGCGATGATAATCATCGCGTATCTTTCGGGCGAGCGAGCCAAGAGCAGGAGCGGATTTGACAAGGTCGCGGGGATAATCGAGATAATCGTCTGGGCTGCCTTCGGGATAGCTTTTCTCGTAATCCCGCGGAGCGCCGTCCCGTATTTTGCGATGTCTGCCGGCATACTTATGATATGCGACGCGCTTGCAAGATTCATCGCGCTTATAGTGAAAAAAAGCAGGGAGTGAGAAATAACATGAAAAACTTTTTAAGGATTTTTTTGATCTTTGCCGCGCTGACGCTCGTCTTTTCGGCCTGCACGCCCTTTACGAAGGGCGGGTCGGCGACCGAGCAGTATGTGACGTATTACGTCAGTGACCTCGGTACGCGCGCCTACGCGAGGGACTTTTTCTGGAACGGAGACGTGGATGAGACCGATATCGTAATCCCGGACAAGCTCGAAAGCGGCGCGGTTGTCGAGGGTATAGGCGGATATTTCGGGACCGGCGTTCCCGATCCGTTCAGCGTGATCGTCCCGAAGGAGGTCATGCCGCTCCGCGGTCCGTCGGAGGACGATGAGATAACAAAAGTCACGTTCAACGTTACGGTCGGAAAAAACGTTAAGCGCGCGATGTTCGGATACGCAGAATACGGAGGCAAGTATCTTCTGCTGGGTACCGGGGACGATCCGGAATGGTACGAGCCGGTGTTCGTTTTTTCGTGCGATCCCGACAACCCGTATCTGAAATCGGTCGGCGGTAAGCTTTACGAAAAGGAAACAGGGGAACTCGTCGAATGTCAGTACTATCCGAGCGAAGAACCGCTCGAATCAAAATAGTATAAAGTCCATTCGGTTTGAGAGACACACAACGCTCTTGAACCGATTTTTATATTTTTCAAGCACTCCTTGACATTTCCGAGTTTTTAATATAATATCGGTAGCGG
>JAFZCF010000066.1 GCA_017552165.1 Clostridia bacterium | reverse complement strand
TGGCTGTTATAACCGTCAGGGCGGCCGCCGACGTCACGGCAATCGCGGAGACAAGCAGATAAGTATATGACTTTGCGGAAACGCTGATCTTCTCCACGTCAAGGCTCAGTCCGGTGTTTCCGGTACCGTTTTTTGCAAGGATAATCACCTCAAACGATCCTTCTGACAACGGATCGCAAAAGTTCCTGACCGAAAACGCGTAGTCATACCAGCCGTCGAAAACACCTGAGGAATACTCGAGATACTTGTCGCCGTTTTTAAGAATAACGCAGATTTCCTTGTCTCCCGAGCCCTCGACCTTCATTCTGAATGAAAGGCATTCGGCGCCTTTTACCGCCGAAAAAGGGACGGAACCTTTGCACCCGAACCATTCGACCCCCTCGGCGCGTGAAGCAACTACGCGCAGGAATCTGACGCCTTTTTCGTCGCAAATGCCGAGCTCGGAAGAATTGAACGACGGCAGAAATCCGTACAGATCCGACGAAAAATCAAGCACGGGAGCGGTGTTTTCGACAGGAGTCTGAGAAACGTAGAAACACTCTCTTATTCCGGAATACGAAACGGCGTCAGCCCCGAGAAGGGCCGCCCTGTACGAGGCCGCGTCGGGATCGCTCCTGTCAGCGTACAAAAACGCTTTATAGACCTCTTTTGTCTGCTGAGGGATGAGGTCTTTCTGCGAAGAATAAAGGCCGTAGAATCCGTTCTCATCGGCATAATCGACGTGTCTGTGCCATATAAACGACTCTATCTTTCCGTTCGCACACACCGCGTCGTACATTTTCAGGTACTTTTCCGCCTGATCTTTTTCCGACGCCGTCCCCGGCGTTCCGGATACGCCGGAATTGCCGATAATATAATACGACGCGCCGATCGACGTCATAAGATCGAGATTGTCGGCCGTGACGTATATCCCGTTGTCGTCATGCGCATCATCGGGGAAAATATTGACCGAAACGCCGAATCCGTCAAGCGGTATCCGACGGGCGACGGATCTCAAAAACTCCTCCGCTCCGAACTCGCCGTCGGGATTCCATTCCGCGCTCCAGAGATCCGATACCGAAACAAAAACCGCATTTCCCTCGCTCACCGACATGACCGAGGTCCGCGCCTGTCTTATCATATCGGCGCAGACATCAAGATATTCTCCGTCGGTTGTCAGCTCGTCGCCGAGACGTGCTTTTTTGTCGTTAACTTCATATCCGATTATAAAACTGTCGCAGAACGCCGACTGTGAACTGTATCTGTCGGCGAGGAACCACGTCAAAGCCGGCCAGGCGCCGGCATAGTCAATTTCCGTGTCGGGAGGCAAAGAAATACGTCCGGTCTCCGCTGTACGCCAGAGAAGCTCCGCGTAAACCCTGATACCCGCCGAACAGAGCGACGAGATCATACCGTCAAGCCGCGAAAGTTTCCCAGCGTCAAGCGTATATTCCCTGCCGCCGTACGAAAAAGTCTCGCCGTCCGAGCCGAAGAGCTCGTTTGTTATTATAGTGACGGTAGAACTCTTTACACCGAGCCTCAGAGCGTCGGTCACAAGTTGAACCTGGAGACCCTTCACCCCGTCGGGTGATTTTCGCTCGCGACGGGAAAGAGAGTTCCCGGCGACGTTGTCTATAAATGCAATATCCGTTATCGCCCGGTATTTTGCGCCGTCCTTCACGGCGACGACAAAACCCGACTGCCATACCGCGAGATCCGCAGTGTTTATTTTCGCCGAAAAAGTCACGTGGGAGGACGCAGGAGCCTTTGCCGTCGGAAACCACAGCTCGGACAGATCATCGGAAAGAACGGAAAAGAGGGCAAGTTCATCGTCCTGCCCGACATAATATGAGGTTATTTCGGCTTCAACCGTCAGCGTGCCGTCATCGATCATGACCGAGGTCACAGCCGATCCGGCTTCCGCCCCGTCGGCGCCGCAGCACAAGGAAAATATGACCGCGAGCGCGATAAGAACGACAGTGACGAGAAGACTTTTTTCGCTCTTTCTCATGATATTACGTCAATTCAGATATTTCCTGCCGGAATCGCCGAGTTCGCGGCGCTTTTTTGCCTTCTTGCGCTTTTCGCGGTCTATCGCGGTGATAATGACGTAAGCGACCGACCCTACGAGGATCAGTAACAGAATCATCCTTACAACGGGAGTATTGCACATTTCC
>JAFZCF010000065.1 GCA_017552165.1 Clostridia bacterium | reverse complement strand
GTTTGTCTTGAGCCAGGTCCGCGCGGCGTCGTATTCCGAAAAAACGCCGTAAAGCAGGCGGTAGAATTTTTCCGAGTGATTCATTTCGATAAGGTGACAGACCTCGTGAGCCGCGACGCTGTCGGCGACGTACTCCGGCGCGAGCATGAGCGCGGCGTTGAAGTTGAGGTTCTTTTTCGCCGAGCAGCTGCCCCAGCGGGTTTTCTGGAGCCGTATCGTTATCCTGCCGAAGCTCACGCCGAGGAGCCCGGCGTAGTATGCCACCCTCTCGGGGAAAAACTCGCGCGCGCGGCGGTACAGTCCGGTTTTTTCCTCGTCCGAGAGGGGCTCGCCGGCGCCCGCCCTCGCCGCCTCGTCGCGCATTGCAAGCCGCATAATATCCTGCGCCCGCGACGCGATGAACCGCCTTATTTCCCACGCCGGCATCCGTTTCGGCGCCCTGATTATGAGCTTTCCGTCCTTGACCTGCGCCGACACGCTTTTTCTGTCGGAACGTATCACCGCGGCGTTGTTTATCAGATTTTCTATCGTTATCTGTTCAGCGTTCATTTCATGTCCGGTATTGTTTTCAAAATTATAGTCCCCGAGAGCGAAATTGTCAAGTAAAGCGGGAAACAGAGCGCACCCTATGGCTTTATAAATGAAAAAGCGGTCTCACCGACACAGTTCGACCGCCCTTTTTATTATTTCAAATATTTGTACCTGGTTTTTGAGGGAAACGGATTGGATCAGCCGGTACGCCTCGGCAGGATAGTTCATATCTCCTGTTTCGAAATTTTCGATATTTTCAAACAGTTTGCTGAGCGGAAGCGAGAGGCCGTGGGCAATCCTGCTGACGCTTTCTATGGTCGCGTTTTTCTCGCCGCGCTCGACCTGACCGATATACGTCGGATGGAGGCTGCATTTTTCGGCCAGCTCTTCCTGGCTCATCCCCTGCATAATACGGTAGTTTCTTATTCTTTTGCCGATTTCCGCCGCGATCCTGAGCATGACCTTACCATCCTTTCAGATATCTTCATATAGCATATAAGTATCGAAAAATATTTTCAAGAGACTATTGATATTATATCCGAAGTATGGTATACTATAAATATTGACATTTTAAAAAACCGCACTATAAGCGGTTTTTCTCGTGGAGGAAGATATGAAAGACAAAAAAGCAACAGTTTTTACGTCGATAGTCGCGGTTATAGCTGCGGTGTCGATGATATTGGCGATAATCGCGCTCCTTAAAAAGCCAGGCACAGGCGAACAGGGCGAACCGGGTGTCGATGGCAAAAGCGCGTTTGAACTTGTAAAAGAGCAGGGATATAACGGAACGATCGAACAGTGGCTCGCGTCGCTTGCGGGAGAGGCGGGCGCGAAGGGCGAAAAGGGCGATCCCGGAGACAAGGGCGAGGCTGGAAAAGACGGTAAAAGCGCCTATGAGCTGGCGGTTGAAAACGGTTATACCGGCAGCGAGGCCGAATGGATAGACGTCATCGTAAACGCCTCAACGACAAAGGGCGAAAAGGGCGATCCGGGCAAGAACGGAAAGAACGGTACGGACGGTAAAAACGGTACAGACGGGAAGAGCGCCTTTGAGCTCGCGCAGGACGCGGGCTTTACCGGCTCGCTTTCCGACTGGCTCACCGGTCTTGCGGGCACGGACGGAACAAACGGCAGCGACGGTAAATCTTCTTACGACCTTGCGGTCGAAAACGGCTACACCGGAACGCTTACCGAATGGCTTGCGTCCCTTGTCGGTGCTGACGGTACGAATGGGAAATCCGCCTACGAGCTCGCTATCGGCAACGGATACACGGGGACGCTCACCGAGTGGCTCGCCTCGCTCGTCGGAGAGGCCGGGAGAGACGGCACAGACGGCAAGAACGCCTTTGAGCTCGCGCAGGAGAACGGATACACTGGAACTCTTACCGAATGGCTCGGTGCGCTTGAGGGAGAAAACGGTTTTGACGGTAAGTCCGCGTATGAAGTCGCGGTCGCAAACGGCTATACCGGCTCGGCGCAGGACTGGCTGGCTTCTCTTGTGGGAGAACAGGGTGCGAATGGCAATGACGGCAAGAGCGCTTATGAGATAGCGACCGAAAACGGTTTCACGGGCTCGGTGGCGGAGTGGCTCGCTTCTCTTATAGGAGAAAAAGGAGAACAGGGCAAGTCCGCCTTTGAACTTGCCGTCGAAAAAGGATATACGGGGACGGAAAGCGAGTGGCTTTCCTCTATCGTCGGCGAAAAAGGTGAAAAAGGCGACGACGGCAAATCTGCGTTTGATCTCGCCGTCGAAAACGGATATACCGGAGACGTTCAGACCTGGCTTGCTTCTCTCGTCGCTAAGGACGGCGAGAACGGCGTCGACGGTAAAAATGCGTATGAAATAGCAAAAGATTACGGTTATACCGGCACAGCACAGGAATGGCTCGCCTCTCTTGTCGGCGCAAAAGGCGACAAGGGTGACATCGGTCTTTCCGGCAAGTCCGCATTTGAGCTTGCTCAGGAGAACGGCTATACGGGGACTTTGACGGAATGGCTCAACGGCCTTGCGGGAGAAAACGGCGCTGACGGCAAGTCCGCCTACGAGCTTGCTGTTGATGGTGGATTCACAGGCACGGTTTCCGAATGGCTTGAAAGCTTAAAAGGTGCGGACGGCAAGAGCGCGTATGACGTTGCGGTTGATAACGGTTACAACGGTTCCGAGGCGGAGTGGATCTCCGAGATGCTTGTCGGTCCCAAAGGAGACAAAGGCGACGCAGGGCTCAGCGCCTATGATCTCGCCGTAAACAACGGATATCAGGGCACGCTCGCCGACTGGCTCGTTTCGCTCGTCGGCGACAAAGGAGATAAAGGAGACAAGGGCGATAACGGCAAATCCGCCTATGAGCTTGCCGTCGATAACGGCTACACCGGCGACGTCCAGACGTGGCTTGCCTCGATAGTCGGGCCTAAAGGAGATAAGGGCGACACCGGCAAATCCGCCTACGAGCTCGCCGTTGATAATGGCTATACTGGTACCGAAGCTGCGTGGCTGAGCTCTATTATCGGAGCGAAAGGCGACAAGGGTGACAAGGGAGCGACGGGAAAATCCGCTTATGAGCTCGCACTCGATAACGGATTCACAGGAAGCGAGACAGAATGGCTCGCCTCGCTTTCCGGTGCGACCGGCGCCGCCGGCCGCGGCATTCAGTCCGTCTCCCTCGACGGCACGAACCTCGTCGTGACCTATACCGACGGAACGACGGAAACCGTGGATGCGTCCTCGCTTGCGGGTGGCGGAAGCGGCTCGGGCTCCTCCGGATCCGGCATCTTTACCGACGGACTTCTCGTTTACTCGCTTCTTGAGGACGGTACGCTCGGGGTTGTGGTGAGCGATGCGGGAAAACAAGCTGGTTATATCGAGATTCCGGAAACTTATGACGGAAAGGCGGTCACGAGGATTCTTCCTGATGCTTTTAACGGGTGTACAAATTTAAATGAAATATCTTATCCCGATTCAATAACGTATATCGGCGCCAACGCTTTTTATGGATGTACAGGTCTGGATTCCTTCACTGTTGCTGAAAACATAAGGTTCATTGGAGCAGGTGCATTTAGGGGTTTATCAGCGGCAATTTCTTTCCAGGTATTAGAAGGATGGCTTTTTGAACAATTACCGACAAAAGACAGTTATATAAAGTACGGTATTACAAATAATGGCGTAACCGTTTTTTCTCAAGATGCTATAGCTGAAAAAAGCGATTCATCGGGAGCATGTCGCGTTATCCGTTTCATGATTAACTTTATTGCGGACGCCTCTAATTATCTAACTACTCAAGGAAACTATAAATCAATCGATTTTACAGATTACAAGTTTCATTTTTATGTGCAATATGCTAATCTAATACGAGAATAGTACTGCGATTTTAGTGTGTTGACAGAGTATAAGCCATATTTTGGGCATCTTGAAATTCGCTTTCACAAGTCAATGGCATGCAGAATCATGTGGCTTGACACGGTTATTGACAAGTGCACGATAGTGAATAAAGGCGAGTAATCAACTCCATAACATGATTTTAAAGTATTGAAAGGCGCAAGGTTATTAAAATGAAAAAGGCAACACAAACTCTCGGCAGGCTTGAAGAGGTTAAAAATCTTAGGTCGGTCTTTCCGTCAGAGGCGTCTGATTTTACCCCATGGCTTGCGGATGAAGAAAACATAGAACTTCTTGGAGAAGCGGTAGGGATCGACATGATTGCAGAAGAAAGAGAGGCAACTGTTGGTTCATTTCACGCTGATATTGTGGCGTTTGAAAAAGACACCGAAAAGAGAATCATAATTGAAAATCAACTTGAGGAAACAAATCATGACCATCTCGGGAAACTGATTACATACGCAGCCGGGAAGCAGGCCGAAACGGTAATATGGATTGTCAGGAGCGCTCGCGATGAGCACAGAGCTGCTATAGAATGGCTGAATTCAAATACATGTGACAATATTCGTTTTTTCCTTTGTGAATTGAAACTCTTCAGAATTGGCAACTCTGAAATTGCGCCAAAATTTGAGGTTATTGAGAGGCCGAACGAGTGGGCAAGAGAGAAAAAAGAAGAGGATGAAGGCAAAAAAACCGCAAATGCTCAGCTATATTACGAATACTGGGAAGAATTTCAGAATGCGGCATTTAAAAATGAGCTTTTTTCTAAGACCTTTAGAAGAAGGAAGGCGGGAAAGCATCACTGGCTAACTTTCTCTGTGGGGTCCTCTGAATGCAGTCTGAATACTTTAATGCTTAAAAGTAAGGGAAAAATTGGTGTTGAGCTATACATAAAGGATAACAAAGAGTTATTTAAATATTTGCTTGAGAGCAAAGAGATAATTGAAAAAGAAACTGGTCTGACATATTCTTGGAAGGAGTTGCCAGAGAAAAAGGCATGTAGAATTGTTATAGAAAAAAATGCCGCGTTTGGCGATCCTTCAGATAAGAAAACACAGTTTGAATGGCTGATTAGTACCATGATTAAAACTCAAAAAAGCTTCTCAAACTTTATCATCAAATGGTAGGTGTCTTCATTTTGCCACGTTAAAGGTGCTTCCCCCCAGTTTTCCTTTCGGGTGAAACTTTCAGTGTAAGCTGATTGATGAGGGGCAACACAAACATTTTCTGTCGTAAAATCAATACCAAAAAGGGCGTTCGCGCCCTTTTTGATTTGGAATTAAGCTCTCAATGCCTCTCATAGTCGTTTTTGAAGCATTCGCAGAAGCGGGCGGAGAACGACGGCTCGATGCCGGCGGCGTAGAGATGAGAAACGTCCCCGTAGGCGCCCATGCGGAACGAGGCCTCGCCCTCGCGGCGTTCCTCTGTGTAGAGAGTCGTGACGGACGTCGGCGCCGCCACGAGCCCGTGCAGCAGCACCATCGGCGAGCAGCCGAGAAGATGCGACAGCATAAAGCACTGCAGCGCAAAATGGCAGAAAAGCGCGACGGTGTCGTTCGTAGGCGCGACGGCGCGGTAAATGTTCCCGTTCCTTTCGTATCCGTGCGAGGCGAGCAGGGAATCGAGGCCTGCCCTGACCTTTTCGTATTCTCCGGGCACGTTCGTCCCGTCAAATACGGGGTCGGTGACCCACAGATCCTTGTCATAGAACAGCGGGCGGACTGTCCAGTCGGCGGGATACCAGTCCCAGCAGATGCCCTCGGTTTCTTTTCCTGGCTTTACGCACCTGCCCTCGAACTCCCTCAGCCACGGGAGGGTGACGGTATTTTTGCCGAGCCCCTCGAGCGCGAGCTCCGCGGTTTTCTTCGCCCTGCCGAGCGGCGAGACGTAAACGTGATCGGGGTTGATTTTCTTCATTCGGGGATTGAGCGCCGTCGCCTCGGCGACGCCGCGCTCCGTCAGCGTGTCGTTCGCATAGTCAGGGTCCCCGTGACGGATTATAAGCAGTTTCATTATATCACCGAAAAAACGCCCGCCCCGGCAGGGGCGGGCATAGATTTGTTTAAGCTTTGAGCGCCTCGGCGACTGCGACGGCGACCGCTACGGTCATGCCGACCATCGGGTTGTTGCCCGCGCCGATGAGCCCCATCATCTCGACGTGAGCCGGAACGGACGAGGAGCCGGCAAACTGCGCGTCGCTGTGCATCCTGCCCATCGTGTCGGTCATACCGTACGAGGACGGACCGGCGGCCATGTTGTCCGGATGAAGCGTGCGTCCCGTTCCGCCGCCCGAAGCGACGGAGAAGTACTTGACGCCGTTTTCGACGCACCATTTCTTGTAGGTGCCGGCGACGGGATGCTGGAAGCGGGTCGGGTTCGTCGAGTTGCCGGTGATCGAAACGCCGACGTTCTCGAGTTTCATGATGGCCACGCCCTCGGGGACGTTGTCAGCGCCGTAGCAGTTGACGGCGGCTCTCGGTCCCTTGGAGAAGGGCTTTTTCTCGACTACCTTGACGGTCTCCGTGAAGGGGTCGAACTCGGTCTTGCAGTACGTGAAGCCGTTGATGCGCGAAATGATATACGCGGCGTCCTTGCCGAGGCCGTTGAGGATGACGCGGAGGGGCTTTTTTCTGACCTTGTTCGCGTTGAGGGCGATCTTTATCGCGCCCTCGGCGGCGGCGAAGGATTCGTGTCCTGCGAGGAAGCAGAAGCACTCGGTCTCCTCCGAGAGGAGCATTTTGCCGAGGTTGCCGTGCCCGAGGCCGACCTTGCGGTTCTCGGCGACGGAGCCGGGAACGCAGAACGCCTGGAGGCCGACGCCGATGTTGGCGGCGGCGGAAGCTGCGCTTTTGTCGCCCGTCTTTTCGGCTTCTTTTATAGCGATGGCCGCGCCGACGGTGTACGCCCATTTGGCGTTTTCAAAGCATATCGGCTGAGTTTCCTGCACGATAGTGTAGGCGTCGACGCCCTTTGCGTCGCATATCGCCTTGCATTCGTCTATCGAGCCGATGCCGTATTTTGCAAGAACTCCGAGGATCTTCGCCTCGCGTCTTTCATAACCTTCAAAATTAGCCATAAGGTGGATCCTCCTCTCTCAATCCTTGCGCGGGTCGATGTAGCGGACCGCGTCGGCGAACCGGCCGTAGGTGCCCTTCGCCTTTTCATACGCCTCGTTCGGCTCCATGCCCTTTTTGATGAAATCGGTCATTTTGCCGATGGAAACGAACTCGTAGCCGATGACCTCGTCGTTTTCGTCAAGAGCCATGCGCGTGCAGTAGCCCTCGGTCATCTCAAGATAGCGGACGCCCTTTGACGCCGTGCCGTACATCGTTCCGACCATGGAGCGCGCGCCCTTGCCGAGGTCTTCCATACCGGCGCCGACGAGCAGGCCGCCCTCGGAGAATGCGGACTGTGTGCGCCCGTAAACTATCTGAAGGAACAGCTCGCGCATAGCCGTGTTGATGGCGTCGCATACGAGGTCCGTGTTGAGGGCCTCAAGGATGGTCTTGCCGGGAAGGATCTCGGCGGCCATGGCGGCGGAATGGGTCATCCCGGAGCATCCGATGGTCTCGACGAGCGCTTCCTGAATAACGCCGTCTTTAACGTTCAGGGAGAGCTTGCAGGCGCCCTGCTGCGGCGCGCACCAGCCGATCCCGTGCGTGTATCCCGAAATATCGGTTATCTGTTTGGCCTGGACCCACTTGCCCTCCTCCGGAAGCGGAGCGGGGCCGTGGTCGCAGCCCTTTGTAACATGTGTCATGTGCTGGACTTCTGCGGTCTCGGCATAAGGACATTCACTCATATAATACCTCCCGACGCTGTGCGTCAATCATAACC
>JAFZCF010000064.1 GCA_017552165.1 Clostridia bacterium | reverse complement strand
GAGTCTCGACTGGCGCGTTAAGGAGAACGCGACCGTCACTTACTCCGTCGGCGGTCTCATCCTTTCGAACTCCGGCGCGATAACCGCGAACTACTGGCTCTCCGAGGTATACGACGACGAGATCGCGAACGCGCACAAAAACTGTGACATCCATCTCCACGATCTCAGCATGCTCACCGGCTACTGCGCCGGCTGGTCGCTCAGACAGCTCATCAAAGAGGGCCTCGGCGGTGTTCCCGGAAAGATCACGTCCGCCCCGGCAAAACATCTCGTCTCGCTCTGCAACCAGATGGTCAACTTCCTCGGCATAATGCAGAACGAATGGGCGGGCGCGCAGGCGTTCTCGTCCTTCGACACCTATCTCGCGCCGTTCGTCAAGATAGACGATCTCTCGTATTCCGAGGTCAAGAACTGCATCCAGTCCTTCATTTTCGGTGTGAACACGCCGTCCCGCTGGGGCACTCAGGCGCCTTTCTCCAACATAACCCTCGACTGGGTCTGCCCGCCCGACCTCGCGGAACAGCAAGCGATCGTCGGCGGCAAGGAGATGGATTTCAAATACAAAGACTGTCAGCGCGAGATGGATATGGTCAACAAGGCCTTCATCGAAACGATGATAGAGGGCGACGCCAACGGCCGCGGATTCCAGTATCCGATACCCACGTATTCGATCACGAGCAATTTCGACTGGTCGGACACCGAAAACAACCGCCTGCTGTTTGAAATGACGTCGAAATACGGGACACCGTACTTCTCCAACTACATCAACTCCGACATGGAGCCCTCCGACGTGCGCTCGATGTGCTGCCGGCTCCGTCTCGACCTCCGCGAGCTCCGCAAGAAATCCGGCGGATTCTTCGGTTCCGGTGAAAGTACCGGCTCGATCGGCGTCGTCACGATAAACATGCCGCGCATCGCATATCAGTCGAAGACCGAGGAAGAGTTCTTCTCCCGCCTGAACCGGATGATGGACATTTCCGCCCGTTCGCTCGACATAAAGCGCAAGGTCATAACGAGGCTCCTCGACGAAGGTCTCTATCCGTATACCAAGAGATATCTCGGGACCTTCGCCAACCACTTCTCGACGATCGGTCTCGTCGGAATGAACGAGGCGTGCCTCAACGCCGCGTGGATAGGCAAAGACCTTACCGATCCCGAGTCTATAGAGTTCACCAAGAAGGTACTCAACCACATGCGCGAGCGTCTCTCCGATTATCAGGAGAAATACGGCGATCTCTTCAATCTCGAGGCGACCCCGGCGGAGTCCACCGCGTACCGTCTCGCGAAACACGACGTTAAGAGATTCCCGGATATAAAGACCGCCAACATGGACGGCACTCCGTATTACACGAACAGCTCGCACATTCCGGTCGGATATACCGAGGACATCTTCTCGGCGCTCGACATCCAGGACGAGCTCCAGACGCTCTACACTTCGGGTACCGTCTTCCACGCCTTCCTCGGCGAAAAGCTCAACAGCTGGCAGGAGGCCGCCGCGATAGTGCGCAAGATAGCCGAGAACTACCGTCTGCCGTACTATACGCTTTCACCGACCTATTCGGTCTGCCGCAAGCACGGATATTTGACGGGCGAGCACTTTACCTGCCCCGAATGCGGAGAGCCG
This sequence comes from Clostridia bacterium, assembly GCA_017552165.1. Next base: position 594 of record JAFZCF010000064.1, on the reverse strand, counting down.
ACCGAGGTTTACAGCCGCATAACCGGCTATTACCGTCCCGTTCAGAACTTCAACGACGGCAAGGCGCAGGAATACCGCGACCGTAAAGAATACGTCCTCGCGCGCTCGGTCCTCAAGCACGGCAAGCCCGGATCGGACGAGCCGGCAGAAGCGAAAAAAGACGCGCCGGTATCCGACGCCGACTATGAGGACAAGGTTTACCTGTTCGCGACGAAAACCTGCCCGAACTGCAAGGTCGCGGGGCAGATGCTCGACCGAGCCGGCGTGAAGTACGAAAAGCTTTACGTCGAGGACAATGAGGAAAAGGCGCGCGAGCTCGATCTCCGTCAGGCGCCGACTCTGATCGTCGTTAACGGAGGATCCAACATCAAGTTCGCCGGCGTGCCGAACATCCGCAAATACATCGATTCCGTTTCGAAATAAATAAACAGCATGAAGCAAAACGGCTCGCCGCTCCGGCGGCGGGCCGTTTCTCAGGGAGACGCACATGTACGACATAATCGTCATTGGGGGCGGGCCGGCGGGGCTGACCGCGGCCGTCTACGCGAGGCGCCAGGGCAAAAGCGTGCTCGTCATAGAAAAAAACGCCTTCGG
>JAFZCF010000063.1 GCA_017552165.1 Clostridia bacterium | reverse complement strand
GAGATATTACACGGTGGATATTCTGGCAGGCGGTAACGTCGGATTTACGAGACACGCCGACGGGTCGGACGAGGCGGTATCCCAGGGCCCCGTAACCGGCGACTACGCCAAATTAACGTTTGACGGGAGCGGCAAACTCATCTCCTGCGAATCGGTATACGGAGAAAAGTCGGGCGTCATAAAATCATTCACGCCGCCGGATCTGACAAAGCCGAACTCGACAAACGGTCTCGTTGAGTTCGATGACGGCTCGGTTTACGAGATAGAATATCAAGCGTATACCACGGAAATAACTCTCGACGGCAGCGAAAACGCCCGCGCGCGAACGTTCACCGACGCGCAGCTCTGCGCCCTGTTCCGCCCGGGAAGGAAAATCACCATAACGTACTGTCCCGAGTATTACGGTGAATATCAGCGTATCCTGACCGTCACCGAATGACAGAGACTATCCGAAAGGAGACAAACATGAAAAACAAAGCTGCGGCGCTCATTCTCGTTCTTATCCTTGCCGTTTCGATGATCGCGCGGGTTTCCGCCGAAAACACGGTAAAGCTGTCGGTCGATTTTTCGGTGATGGACGCCACCCGCGAGGGCGAGACGCTTGAACTCGACGACGTCAGGGCGTACGCCGCCGAAAACGTAAAGATCGCGGAGTTCAACGCTGAGGGCAACATTCTCGCCGCGGCGGAGAACAAAAAGCCGTCGTGGATAATGTATAAACTCGACGCGCCTGAGGGCGAGACGTTTTCGACTCTTATGCTGAAATCATTTGCGAGTATCAACGATTTTCTGCTTGAAGACGTCGGATCATACGCCGGGAACGTTTTCGGTCTTTACGTAAGCGGCGACGGGGTTTTCGATTACGAAAACGACAAACCGGTTAAGAGCGGAATGCTCGGAAAAATGAATCACAAGTGGGATCTTTCGTCCGCTGCAAAGGGCCTCGGAACAGTTTATGTTTCGGTATATTTCATAAATAACAGCGACTTTGTCGACTGGGTAAGATTCTATTCGTTTGATTTCGAGGGCAAGACGGTCGCGCCGGGCGAAGCAGGTCCGGCGGCCGAGCCGGTACAACTCCCGTCGATCGATTACAGCAAAACGATATTGTCGATAGACGCGGGGCTCCAGACGGCTCCGCTCACGGCGGACCCGGCGACTCCCGAAAAGCCCGAGATGATGAAGGCGTTCTTCTCTCACAACGTCGTCATTAACGACGACGGCTCGCGCAACTGTATAACGCCCGTGAACGGCATGTTCACGGCGGATTATGATCTTAACCCCGACAAGACCTACGACGGGGGAAAGGATTCTATCCGTTACGGCGTCAGGGCAGAGGGATCGGGGATCAACAATCCCTACGTCTGCTACCGGCTCTGCGCCGACAGGGGGGAGACGATAGACTCTCTCAAACTGAATATGAGATATTATCTGAGACAGGGCAACAACTGCTATTATCAGATAGGGATCTGGGTGACGGACACGTTTGAGATCGACGAAAACGGAGCGTACGATTTTACCGCAAAGAGCTGTACAAAGCTGCTCTCCTCGACCGATCAGGCGGAGGTCAAGGTTCTTGCCGACGCCGAGACGATAGACCTGTCAGAGTCCGTCCGGGCACTCAATTCGAGGGAAGTGTTCGTGATACTTCTGCTCAACCGCGGATTCGGCGCGGAGGACGCCACGAGACTCCGTATCCGTGATCTTTCGATAGAAGCGACGCAGACGGGCGGAGCCGTTTCCGAAATCGGATCGTCAGCGGGCGCCGGCACCGAACCGGCGGGCACCGGGAACGTCACGACGGAAAAGCCGCAGGGCGGCGGGGAAAAGTCCGTCGACCCCATAGCGATTATTCTCATAGTCGCCGGCGTGCTCATTGCTGTGATAATCGTTGTCGCCGTTATATCGGTGCTTAAAAAGAAGAAATAGCTTTGAATAAACGAATCGCGCCCCGCTTTTCTGCGGGGCGCTGCTTCGTTTTCGGACATATTATACGAAATGATGTCTGAAATCGAACAAACGATTGACAAACCGGCATGAATATGCTATACTCATTTGGAAAAGAGGGTGATCATATGATAAACGACAACGACAGATTTCGTCCTAACGCCAAGACTGCGCCGGAGAAAAAACTTAAAACCGACAGGAGTCTTATTAAGTTCGTTCTGCTCAGCATAATAACGCTCGGGATTTACGGCGTTATTGCAATGACCGAGCTTACAAACTCGCTTAACAGGGCGGCCGGAGTCCACGGCAGAAAGGAAATGCATTTCTGCCTCATATTCTTCATCGTCGGCCCGCTCACCCTCGGGATAGGTTTTCTTATCTGGAACCACAATATGGCGGTGAAGATCGGGAACGAGCTTGAGCGCAGAGGGATAAACTACAATCTCACGCCGTCTCAGTTCTGGCTTTTCGGCATCCTTCTTCTGCCTGTCGTTATAGGGCCGTTTATTTATCTTCACAAGATGTTCAAGGCGGTAAACCTGATATGTGAAGATTACAACAAACTCGGATGACGGAGATCCGTCTTTCGGGGATGCTTCCTGACTTTATCCGATGCGCAAAAAACACTTAGTTATTCTCATTGTACTGATCGCGGCAATAATCGTTCTGAACGTCTGGCTTTGGACTGGTGTTGCCGAAAGAAACAGACAAAATAGCAACTGGGCCCGTCTTTGCGAAAAGCTGGCTGACTGTGATTCAACGGCGGAGTGCCTGACTGACGATTTCGGTATTTATATTGATTTTTCAGAACGTTCCGATTTGATTACGGAAGGCAATGTTTGTTCCGGTCATATCGATTTTTCTGGTGAAAGCAGAGATTTCTGCCTGGTAACCGGTAGATTTTTTCCGTATTTTATTTTTGTTCTGAATCCGGCCGATATTTCAAACGTATATGAAAACATTTTCATTCACGTCATCGTGATCGACGAAAATGACGACGGTTTCACTTGTAAAGTGTTCCGGATTATCAATAACACGGATCGCGATTTCGGATTGATAAAGAAAGGCGATATACTTTCATTTTCGCTTGGATAGATTTCCCGAATATAGCAACAATAAAACCATAACGTAAAAAAGGATGCCTCAAAAGCATCCTTTTATTTTTTCGGTTGTGCGGAATTGAGCTTCGGTTACCGCTGAACCTGATTTCGGTCGGGAATCAGGTTTTGCCGCTGCCTTTCGGGCTGACCGAGGTTATCCCGCTTTTCATTATCATCCCGCGCCAGAACGGCGAGAAGAGTATCCCGCGTTTGGCGGTTTTGAGCGTGATTTTGTGTTTGAGGGATGAGGTGAGCGACGCGTATGCCCTGCGGGTCTCATCGTCGTTTCCTCCGCGGGCAAACGCCTGCGCGAGGGCGTCTCCGCTGAATATCGCGCAGCTGATGCCTTCAAAGGAACTCGGGCTGATAAAGCCCGCGGCCTCGCCGATGAGGTAGGCGCCGCCGTTTCCGGTCAGTATGTCGCCCGCCCTTCGCGGGCTGCAGAGCAGACACGCTTCGGTAAGAACGGGTTCTCCGAGCTCGGCGCCGTAGAAACCGCAGAGGCGTTTTTTCTGTTTCTCAAATAGCGCGCGGCAGTTCTTTTTAGGAAATGCGCCGCCGAAGATCGTGCGTCCGTCCTTTGAAATGAGCCACGAGCAGCTGTCGCTCGTCTCGGGGTCAAAGACGCATGCGTAAGGCGGGAAAACGCCGGCGCTGCCCGGGAAATGCTGCTGTATCGATACGTATTTGCTGATCCGCTTTTCGGATGCGAAGAGCTTTCTCCTGACGATCGATCCGCCGCCGTCCGCCCCGACGACCCGCGAGGCGCGTACCGTCTGCCGCTCGCCTTCCGATATGAGATAAATCTCATAACCGTTGCCGGATTTTTTAATATCCGTGCAGCGCGCGCTGGCCTTATCGACCGAATCCGGCACCATAGAGAGCATCCAGTCGTCAAATCTTCGCCTGTCCATGTTCAGGTATGAGCGCTGATAGAGACGTTTGTAGCCGCTTTTCAGATCCACGGTCTCCACAGCGAAAATCTGCGGATCGGACAGAACGCTGTTCGGCAGCGTCAAACCGTATGAAGCGAGCAGTCTCTGCGCGTCGGGGGAGAGAAGCCCTCCGCAGGTCTTTGCGCGGCCGCAGTTCCCGTCAACGAGGAGTACGGAGCCGCCGAATCCGTGATCGCGAAGGCGCTTCGCGGCGAAGGCCCCGCCGGGTCCGGCCCCGATTATTACGACGTCATAAGTGCTTTTTATCATTTTTTCTGCGCCTCTGCTATCACGTCCTGAGGGAGGTATTTGTAAAAATCGTTGTTGACGGCGCTCGACGCGACCGAGAATCGGTTGCTCACTATCTGGATATAGGCGTCGAGATATCCGTCGGGCATCTTCCAGCTCTTGTCGATATAATAGACCTTGTTGTATCTGCTGTTGTATGCGATCTTATCGGTTATGAAACTCTGGTTGGAGAGCATAGCGAGGCCGTAGCTGTCGGAGAGAATATCTTGCCCGGAATACAGTCTTGAGTCGTATTCCATTCCGAAGAGATTGAGAAGCGTCGGGAGGACGTCGACCGTGCAGCACGGCTTGTCGACCTTTACGGTACCCATCGCCGAGTTCCAGAGGATCAGCGTGCTCGCGTATCTCTCCATGCGGTCGTATTTCATGGACGACGCCTTTTTATAGCCGAGCATGTGAGCGTACTCGTCGTCTGTCAGGCCGTAGGGATAGTGGTCCGTCGAGAGGCAGATCACCGTTTTGTCGAGCTCGCCCGATTTTTCAAGTTCTTTGATCAGATATTCGAGCATGCGGTCGAGCTCAACGTTGCAGGCAACGTACGCCTTTGCGTTATCTTCCATATCCAGTTCGCTGACGAGCGATTTGTTTTTCAGAGCTATGTCGTTGTTGCCGTCGAACAGATAGTTGTGATGTCCGCTGACCGTCATGATATAGACGAGGAAGCGCTGGTTTTTGCCGATGAATTCGGACGAGCATTGCTGAGCAAGGACAAGGTCCGACTCCGGCCATCCGGTCAGCGCGGGATAATCTTCTTTTGCCTTGAATACGTATCCGAGACTCGTATGCGTGAGATTTCTGCTGTAATACGTTCCCGTGTGAGGATGATACGCGAGCGCCTACGCGCCCTGCGCCTTGAACCACGACGCGATGGTCGTGTTCATCGTGTTGTGCTGAGTGTACGTATAGAGGAACGTCCCGTCCGTTTTTGGCTTCGCCAGGTCCGGGAAAAGCCCGGTCAGGAACGAATATTCGCCGTTTGTGGTGACGGACGGATAGCACGTCCAGTAATTGCTGAAAACGAACCCGGAGTTCGCAAGTCTGTACAGCGTCGGGGTGACGGATTCGACTATTCCCGTCGGCGCGAAGGCCTCGGCGCAGATCATTATGAGGTTATAGTCCTTGAACATCCCGGTGTACTTGTTCTTTTTTGTCGGCTGGACGGCGCCGAGATAATCGAAAAGGTATTTCAGCTCCTCGCTCGACGCCGAGGCGGAGAGAGAGGCAAAGTCGATTCCCTCTATCGTGTTGAACGGGTTTTGGTCAACGACGGAGGGGTCGCCTGCTGAGGTGTCGTCACCGGTGTCGCCACCGGCGGGGTTGGTTTCGTCTCCCACCGGGATGGTGACAACGACGGGTCTGTCGACGGGCTGGTTCGGGTCGTCGTTCCCGAAAACCGTCCTTTTTACGTCGATAAGCGTCGAGGAAATCACCCCGAGCTTGTTCATGCCGAGCTCAAGATCCCAGTTGTTGTAGTACAGGTCGTACGCGGTGTGAGCCGTTTTGCCGCCTATCGGCAGGATCAGAAGAAGCACGACCTGGCATACCGCGAAAACGCAGATCCAGAGCACGCTCTTTTTCCACGCAAAGCGGTTCCACGGCTTTATGAACTTGTGAGCGAAGGGAAGGGCAATGAGCGGAACGGCGAGCACGAGAAGCTTAGGGATCGACTCGAATATTCCGATAAGAGCCGACTTGAGGAAGTTCTGCACGACGTTCCCGGCGAGGCCGATGAGGCTCCAGGACATGAAAGAACTGAAAATGTGATTGTAGACTATCTGCGTGGCAAAAAGCAAAAAAATGAGGCCGGTGAATACGTACCTCAGTTTTCTTGCAATGTCCTCCCTGAACAGGTCGCAGAAAGTGCCGACGAGTATCGAAAACGGTATCGCCATGAGCACCGTATAGGAGAAAAACCCGTTCTGGAGAACGAGAATATGAAAAAATATTTCGGAATAGGCAATCGATATCAGGAACCAGAGCGGAGTGAAAAGAAGATCGACCAGAGGCTTTTCCCGTTTCATCGCGACGGTATCAGGCCGCAGTCCTCCGCTTTTTGCCCGTCTTGCTTTCGTTGGAGTGTTCATCTGACCTCGGACTATTTCACGTCGGCGGCTTTTACGGTTATCGTCTTTATTCCGGGATCGGACGGCGACGAGAACATATAGTCCTTCAGAGTCGCTTCAACTATTGCCCGGAGGCCGCGCGCGCCGGTTTTCAGCTCAAGCGCCTTGTCGGCGACCGCTTCGAGAGCGCCCTTTGTGAATCTGAGCGTTATCCCGTCCATCTCGAAAAGCCGGACGTACTGTTTAATTATCGCGTTCTTCGGCTTTGTAAGGATTCTTATGAGCTCGTCTCTTCCGAGACTTTCAAGGCCGACGATCACGGGGAGCCGTCCCGTCAGCTCGGGTATCATACCGAATTTTATTATGTCGTGAGGTGTGACCTTGCTCAGCGGATTGTCTTCATTTCCGACCTCAACGTCCCCGCCGAAGCCGATGAATCTTCTGCCGCTGACCCTCTTTTCGACGATCTTGTCGAGCCCCTCAAATGAGCCGCCGCAGATAAAGAGGATGTTTTCCGTGTTTACGGGGATGAATTCCTGTCCCGGGTGTTTTCTGCCGCCGTGGGGCGGAACGTTTGAGATAGTACCCTCGAGGATCTTCAGCAAAGCCTGCTGTACCCCTTCGCCGGAAACGTCGCGGGTGATGGAGCGGTTTTCGCTCCTGCGCGCGATCTTGTCGATCTCGTCAATGTAAATGATGCCTTTTTCTGCTCTTTTAACGTCGAAATCGGCCGCCTGAACTAGCTTCAGAAGAATGTTTTCGACGTCCTCGCCGACGTATCCGGCCTCCGTCAGAGTCGTCGCGTCGGCGATCGCGAACGGAACGTCGAGCATTTTTGCGAGCGTCTGTGCAAGGAAGGTCTTTCCGGTTCCGGTCGGTCCTATGAGAAGGATATTGCTCTTCTGGATCTCGACGTCGTCCTCTTCGTTTTTTTTCTGAAGCAGTCTTTTGTAGTGGTTGTAGACCGCGACGCAGAGGGCTTTTTTCGCGTCATCCTGACCGACGACGTATTCGTCGAGCATCTTTTTCATCATGACCGGCTTCGGCAGAGTCTCGAGCGAGAGCTCGGTTCCCGCGGCTTCGGCCTCTTCTTCACCGACGTCTTCGGGGTCGGGAACGCCGTTCATTTTGAGATATTTACGGCAGGTGCTGACGCATTCGTCGCATATTCCGAGCGAAACCCCGCCGGCGTCTATACCCGAGGGGATGAAAACGTTCAGTTCGGACGAATATCTGCCGCAGAAAACGCACATTTCTATGCTTTCCCGCCTGTCTTTTTTATCCGCCATCGCAAGATTGTCCCTTCGGTTATCTCCTGTCCATGACCTTGTCGATAAGGCCGTACGAGAGCGCTTCTTCGGCTGTCATGAAATTGTCGCGCTCGGTGTCGGCGCAGATCGTTTCATACGGTTTTCCCGTGTTTTCGGAGAGGATGCGGTTGAGTTTTTCTTTTATGCGTATGATGCGGTCGGCGTGAATCTTGATGTCCGTCGCCTGTCCCTGCATGCCGCCGAGGGGCTGATGGATCATGATCTCGCTGTTCGGGAGGGCAATGCGCTTGCCCTTTGTCCCTGCGGAGAGAAGGAACGCGCCCATGCTCGCCGCCATACCGACGCATATCGTCGATACGTCGCACTTTATGTAGTTCATCGTGTCGTAAATCGCCATTCCCGACGTAATGGAGCCGCCGGGACTGTTGATGTAAAGACTTACGTCCTTTTCCGGATCCTGCGATTCGAGATACAGGAGCTGAGCCACGACGAGCGACGCCGTCAGATCGTTTACCTCATCCGAGAGGAAAATGATCCTGTCGTTGAGCAGTCTTGAGTAAATATCATACGAGCGCTCTCCGTTGCCGCTCTGTTCGATGACGTATGGAATATATGGCATTGTATTCTCCTTTTAGAGGTTTTTCAGGAAGCTCTCGAGCCGGGCCGCTATCTTCGCGTTTCCGGCGTCGTTCGGATGGAGCCCGTCCGGCATGAAGAGCTCCTGCTGCGCCCTGACGGACGGCTGTATCCCCGCCGTGCCGTACAGGTCAAGAACGGGAAGGGAATATTTCTCGGCGACCGCCTTTATTATGTCAACGTAGGTCTTGAGATTGCCGTAGTGATATTTTTTCTGATGAGCGTCTCCGTCGGTAAAGTTCTCGCCGTGACGGTGAAGCGGAGTCATGACGACGATCGCCGCCGCCGGATATCTTTCGATAACCCTTTTGAAAAGATAGTTGCACGCGCCCCAGAAACTCGCCGGTGTGGAATCCTCGGGCGTTCCTATCGGCGCGTCGCCGTGCCCGAAGTCGTTTGTGCCGCCGAATATGACGACGACGTCGGCGTCGGGATCCATCTCTTCGACTCTCTTGCAGAAATCTCTGTCGAAAATCTCGCTCGTCGGGACTATCTGACGGGCAAAGCGCGTGCCCCCGATGCCGTAATTTCTCGCGGCGGCGAGACCTGCGCTTTTTGCCAGGACGTTCAGGTAAATATGCTCGGGAGAAGACGTTCCGACGCCCTCTGTTATAGAGTCGCCGAGAAAATTGACTTTTTTGCCTTTGAGTTCCATTTTATTCCGGCTTTTCTTCGGGCTTTTCGGTTATCTTTGCGGAATTCTTTACCAGTTCGGCGGCTTTACCTACCCTGAGGTCGTCGGAAACCATTTCCTTCGATACCTGAGAGCGGACCTCCTCGACGTCCATTCCGTACGCATCAGCCATGCGCTTCAGCTCGTTTTCGACGTCCTCGTCGGTAACCGCGACGTTCTCGTTCTTTGCGATCTGCTCGAGGGCGAGGCGGGTCTTGACCTGCTGCTCGGTTCTCGGGCGGTACTGGGCTTTGAGACCGTCGATGTCGGTGTTGAGGTATTTCATATACGTCTTGAGATCGAGCCCGCTTCCTCTGAGACGGTAGTCGAGATCGCGGACCTGATTTTCCGCCTCGTTTTCGAACATTGCCTCGGGTATATCCGCCTCGAAATGGTCGTCGTCGATGAGCGTTTCCATGATCTTTTCGGTCGCTTCGCTGTCGGCGCGCTTTTCGTAATCTTCGGCGATCTGCTTCTTTATGTCCGCCTTGTATTCTTCGAGCGTGTCAAATTCCGAGACGTCCTTTGCAAACTCGTCGTCGAGTTCGGGGAGCTCGTTCGCCTTGAGAGAGTTGAGTTTTACTTTGAAGACCGCCGCCTTGCCTTTCAGCTCCTCGGCGTGATAGTCCTCGGGGAAGGTGACGTTCACGTCAAATTCGTCCCCGATGTTCTTTCCGATGATCTGATCCTCAAATCCGGGAATAAAGGTGCCGGAGCCGATCTTGAGGTCGTGCCCGGCCGCCGAGCCGCCGTCAAAAGGTACGCCGTCTATCGAGCCGGAGTAATCGATATTTGCAATATCGTCCTTCTGCGCCGGTCTGCCCTCGACCTCGATTTCGCGCGAATTGCGCTGACGCGCCTGTTCGATCCTGTCGTTAATAGCCTCGTCGGTCACTTCGCGGATGGTTTTTTCCGCCTCTATACCGAGATAGTTCTTTACGTTGACCTCGGGCTTGACGGCGACGGTGACCTTGAGGAGCGCGCCCTCGTCTCCGATCTCGACGATGTCGAATTCCGGTCTGCCGACCGGCTCGATCCCTGATTCCTTTACCGCGTCCTCGTAATATTCGGGGAGAAGATTGTTTATCGCTTCGTCGACGAATGTCGCCGTTCCGTACATTTTCTCGACGAGCGCGCGGGGCGCCTTGCCTTTGCGGAAACCGGGAACGGTTATTTTTGCCGCCTGTTTTTTGTATGCTTCCGTGACCGCTTTGTCAAACGGCTCTTTTTCGATCAGAAAAGTGAGCTCGGCGGTGTTTGAATTGATTTTTTCGTTGCTTTTAAGACTCATAATAGAATCGCCCTCCGGGTGACAGACTGTTTATCAAACAATTATTATACCATCGGGACGGCTGTTTGTCAAGCAGAAAAAGCCCGTTTCGCCGCTTTCGTCATTTGTTTTCTCCGCGTCTGCGCCATTGTCCGGCGATGGCATATTTTAGAAAAAACGCAAACTTAAAATCCCCGACGCGCGGGGATTCCGGGTATGTATAAGCGAATCGACGATATAATCGGGAAAGATTGTGACCCCCAAAATCGCGCAGGTTATTTTTTGGCGCTTCTTTTCTTGCCGCAGTATATCCTGCGGTATTTTGACGGGGTCATGCCGTACTGGAGTTCAAAAGCTTTTGAAAATCCGGCGCGCGAAGAAAAACCGACTTCATTTGATATGTCTTCGATAGACAGATCGGTGGTTTTGAAAAGCTCTACGGCGACCATCAGCCGTCTCAGCGTTACGGTCTGTCTGAACGACTGACCGTAATGTTTCTTCATTATCCTGTCGAACTGTCTGACCGAAAGATGCATCATCGCGGCCGCCTCCGACGACGTTATGTCAGTCATGAACTTCGACGCCACGAGGTTTTCAAGCGCGCTGCTGGTCTCCATATCTAGCGCTTTTTCCTTGATGACCCTGCCGGAACAGCCGACGCTTTCTGAAAGTATCCTCGATGGCAGACGCGTAAGCGAGATAATAAGCTCGGCGGCGGACACGGCAAGATAGTCGTTTTCGTCTTTTTTCGATTCGTGTATCAGACGGGAAAGGCGGTCGGCTTCGGCCGGCCGGTCGGAAATGAGGATCGGGCTGTTCTGCGCCATAAAAGAATAAATCTCGGAAAAAAGGTCTTTGCTTCCGCCCTGTTTTCTTGATATCGCGACGTGCAACGACGGCGGGTCGGCGCAGTCGTTTTCAGAGATAAGTACGTGTTCTACGCCGGGAGGAACTATGATAATGTCGTCGGGCCTGATCTCCTGCGAAAAACTTCCGAAACCTATCACAGTCGGGCGCTTAACGCATACAAAAAATTCGTAATACGGGTGAGTGTGAAGCACCTTTAGAGTGTTGAGCTTTCTGCGGCAGACGAAATGCACGTCGGCAGGCGATACGTCTATCTCCGCAGCGTTGTCGAATATTCTCAGAAAAACGTTTTCGATCTGGATGTTGTGTTCAACCATTTGGTCATACCTCCCGCGTCTATTATACAATTCTCGCGGCTTTTTGTCAATTAAATTACGCTTTTCTCCGTCGGAACAATTGATTTGAGCGGAGTTAAGTGAATTGTTCGGACATTTTGCGGTGCAAAAAAGTCCGTTTCATACCTTGTAAACGCGTTTATGTTTTGTTAAAATATCGGCAGACCGACAAGGTCACAGCATACTGGCGAACACCTTCCGTCGGTGGATGCTTTTCCCCCGGGGAAGGAGCCGAAAACGCCGGGGCGTCATACCTCACGCGCCCCCTTCACGCTTCGTATCATCGCGGCCTCGCCGCGAAATAATCAAGGAGAAATTCAAGAATGAAAAAGACGATCGCGCTTATTCTAGCCGCACTGATGACGGTATTCGTCACAGCGGCGTGCAATACCGGCGTCCCCGCAGGGCCGGGCGGCGACACGGCCGCCGGAACCGAGGAGATGCCGGGCAACACGACTGCGCCAGTCACTCAGCTCGGGTATTACGGCAACGTTCCGTTAGCTGACAAGGAAAAATTCGAAGGCAAAGAGTTCAAGATCGCCACGTACACGGGCGGAAACATCGACATTTACTGGGCGTGCTTTTTCGACGTCGACGAGCCGGACGAAAGCGACCGCCTCCAGGCGGACGCGCATAAGCGCAACGTCGAAATAGAGGAAAAGTTCGGCTGCAAGATAACCTGCGACGAAAACTGGACGTGGGCGGGATACAAAGACGGCAAGGCCTATATGTATCAGCTTGCCGGGGACGGCGACTTGATTTATGATCTGTATTTCCTCGAAGGCTGCTACGCGATGTCGGACTTTATAATCGACGGAATGCTCTACGACGTCTCGACTCTTCCGTACGTCAACCTTGACGCTGATTATTATCACAGTCAGTTCAACAAAACCTTCGAGATGAAATCAAAAAACTATATTTTCTCGTCGGATCTGACGTATCCGTGCCACAGCGCTCAGAGGATATACGTCAACGAAGATATGCTTGTCAACCTGAATTATGACGAGAATTATCTTTACGATCTGGTCGACGACGGAAGCTGGACTCTTGACGTGATATTCCGGATGATTGACGGTCTGAACGAAGATCTGAATCAGGACGGGATCATGGATATAAACGACCGTTACGGGTTTGACGGTATGCCGGGTACGCCGCTGCATTTCTTCTCGGGTGCCGGCCTCAGGGGTTCGTATATAACCGACAACGGATGGGAGTTCGATTACGGAAGCGACAAGGCGATAAAGGTCGTTGACAGACTCAAAACGTTCTGCGACAGTCCCGACACATACCTTAAGGAATGGAGCTACGACCCGTTCCTTAAAGGAAACGCGCTGTTTGTGTCTTCCGGCGCCGAGCTCAGACAGATCAAGAACTGGGAACTCGATATGCATATAGGTATCCTGCCGAATCCGAAATACGACGAAAGCCAGGAAAGGTATTATAATATGTGTCAGGGCGGTCCGCTCATCGTTCCGTCGGATATTAAGGATCCCGAATTCGTCGGCGCGATGATCGAGGCAATGTCCTACGGTTCGCAGAAATATCTCGTTCCGGCATTCTACGACAACTTTGTTCAGCAGAGGATAATTCAGGACGACCGGTCAAGGGAAAACTGGCGCAGGATGCTGACCGAATGGTCGGTTTTCGAATTCACTTATCTTATTGCGCCTAACGAAGACCTTCAGAACTTCGGGCCCGCTATGTTTCCGATTTTCAGAATCGTTGACGGAGAGGCGAACACTTATTCGTCAAGCTGGGCCGAGGTCGAAGACGTTATGAAGTTGGTATGCAACCAGTTCTACAAAAAATTCATGTCAAAGGTTTAACGTATTTCAGGAAAGGAGAATATACTGATGGGATTTTTATCGCTTGCCGGAAGAGAAGTGTGCGTCCTTCCGACGCATTCGGAAAACATGCGCAATTCGGAGGGCAGTTTTTTCCGGCTGAAGGACAATTCGATCATTTACGTCTGGTCGCACTACTATGAGATGTGCGACGACTGCGATCTCGCGGACTTCGGATGTATCCGTTCCTACGACGAGGGCATGACCTGGGTCGAGAGAAGGATCATGTACGGCGACGGCCACGAAAACCTCATGGACCCGACCCTTTTCCGGCTCAAAAACGGAGACGTTGGCATGGTCTACGTGCGTCACGACAGATGCGGCACCTGGGAGGAGAGATCCAACAGCAATATCTATCACAAAGGGATGCTTTATTTCACGCGTTCGTCGGACGAATGCGTGACGTGGTCGGAGCCGAAGCTGATAACCCCTCCCGACGAGGGCTTCTGCTTCGTAAACGGGCACGGAATAAGACTGAAAAGCGGACGCATACTGATCCCCGTCGCAAATCACAGATTCGACCCGTCGTGCTATTACGGGCTTTCCATGTACGGTGTGGTGGCGTTCTTCTACTCGGATGACGAGGGCGAAACGTGGCACGAGGCAAAGCATCGCGTTTACGGTCTTCCCGAGGAGTATACGATGACGGGTCTTCAGGAGCCGTTCCCGTATCAGACAGAAAGCGGGCGGATACGCGTTTTCTGCCGGACGGATCTCGGAGTCCAGTACGAAACGTATTCCGACGACGACGGGCTTACGTGGTCTCCCGCCATGCCGAACAAGCATTTCACTTCGCCGTGCTCGCCGATGGTGATGCTCCGCACCGGCAAATACACCGTCGCTGTCCTCAATCCCATCCCGCATTATCTCACAAGAGTCGAAAACTCGTCTTACACGGGCGGAGATGACCGCGATCCCTTCATCCTCGACATAAGCGAGGACGACGGCAAAACGTTTATAAGACAGAAGATGCTCGATCCGCGCGTCGGAGTACAGTATCCCGCCGTATTCGACGGCGGAGACTATTTCCTTGTCGGCTACGAAGTGATACTCGAAGGAGTCATCGCGAGAGTGCGTCACGACGAGCTGAAATGATTCCGGAATGAAAAAGATCTCCGCTGCCTCCCGTTTCGGGGCGGCGGAGACGGTATTAAAAGACGTGCCGACGGAACGACGGCCATACCTGATATGAAAAAAGATATGAAAAAAATTATTGTTGTTTCGGTAATTCTGATTCTTATACTTACCGCGGCGCTGTCGACGGCGTGCTCGCACGGCGGCGGGCCGTCGGACGTCGTCGGCACGTCAGCGGAAGCGACGTCGGCGCCCGAGGCGGTGACGACGGCGACGGGCGGGGCTCCGGCTAAGGTGACCGGATGGTTTGACTACGGTTCCGCGCTTTACAAGCGCGATACATTCACCCCGGGAAACAGGCAGTCGATCGAATTCCAGATGGCTAAAAACGAGATTGAGGGATTTCAGTATCTCCTGACCTCCGACGCTGACGTCGACGGTCTGCGCTGCGACGTTACGCCGCTTTCCGACGGGCAGGGGCACGTCATTGACGGCACCGTAAACGTCGTTCGGTATCTGTGGGTTGACAAAGCGGACGGCATAAGCGAAATATTCACCTGGTACCCCGTGTTCATGCTTCCGATGGACGACGAATACCAGGGAGGAAGCTTTGACGTAGCCGCTGACACATGCAGGACGCTCTATATAAGTTACAGAACCGACGCGGACACGGTCCCGGGCACGTACACAGGGAAGCTTTCGGTAAGCAAAAACGGCGATGAGCTCCTCTCGGGGGACGTATCGCTGAGAGTGCGCGACATATTCTATGACGATAAAACCGAATGCCTGACAATGGTGGGGCTGGGGTACGACAAAGAGGACGGGGACCCGTATACTCCGACCGGTCCCGAAAGCGCGCCCGCCATGGGTACTCAGCACGGACTGGGATTTGCCAATCCGGAGCTTACGCTCGAATATGCCGGGTTCCTTTTTGAAAACAGATTGTGCGCCACGTATCTGCCCTTTCCTGACGATCTCCTCAACGAGGATTTCGATATGGTAAAGGATTATCTCAACAATCCGAGATTCACCGGCGCCAACCTCAGAAGGCCGTACGTAAAAACCGAAGACGACGTCGCCAGTATTTCCGATAACGCGTATGCGACGATGCTCGCAAAGGAGTATCAGACGGCCGTCGAAAACGGTTGGGAGAACAAACTGTATTTCGCCGGATTCGACGAGCCGCACGTTGAAGAGCAGTTTCAGGTGATAATTAACAACGCCGCGTGGGTAAAACGGTATTTCCCGTCGGCGAAATTCCTTGACGCTTTCGGTATCAATCTTACGCTTGACGGCAGGAACGTCGTTGAGCGTATGTCCGATTACACAACGGCGTACTGTCCCGTAATAAACGTTTTTAAGGGAGAACTGAAGGATTCGCTTCTTAAGCTCAAGTATGAACGCGGAGACACCCTTTTCTGGTATACCTGCGGCGTGCCAAACGCGGAGGGCAACAGAGTGGTCGATTTCATGCCGGTGATCCCCGGTACGACGAAGCGCCTGATGTTCTGGCAGCAGTATCAGCAGGACGTGGACGGCTTCCTTTACTGGAGCATTACCCACTGGAACTGCTGCTATGACGTATGGGCGGACGATTATATGGAAACGGATTTCAAGTTTCCGAAGAGCGACGCCATGCCGACCGACGCCGGAGTCCTGATCTACTGGCATCCCGTGACGAAGAAGCCGGTCACGACGCTCGGGTTTGAGGCGATGCGGGATGGGATCGAGGACTTCCAACTCTTTAAGATGGCGGAGCGAAAACTCGGCAGGGAAAAAGTCCTTGAATACGTTGAGCAACTGACGACAGATATAAATCAGTACGTCAGATACGAGGACGGGAGCACCGAACTCCTAAACAGCCTGAAAAATCAGATTTTCGATCTTCTTGAAAGCGCCGGCAGATAAAAACTCTCTTCGCCGCATTAAAAAAATCCCCATAGTGCAGCCGCCTGAAATCAAAACTTCCCGGCGTTGCGCTATGGGGATTTTTTGTTAAAAACGGAAGGTTATCGAAACCGCCGGCACGTTTTGCCGGTCGTCACCCGAGTAAAAGCACAAACGGCATTTTCGTTAAAAACGCTTTTTCAAAATCATTTTTCAGCGTAGGTGGTTCGGTCCGCGACGATTCTGCATTTGTCACATTGATAATCAAACAAACTGTCTTCCGACAACTGCCAGTTGCTACGGCAAATCGGGCAGCGGGAAGGCTGTTTTCCGTAAAAACGATACAGGTAATAATAGACCGGTTTCCCCAGTTCTTTTTCAAGTAACCGGCAAACAAAAAGCCCTTTTTGGTTCAATCGGCTGCTCATGTTGGAAAGCATTTTGTGCGCGCTGATTTCGCCGATTCCTGTTGCGTAAAACAACTGGTCATAGGCAGCATAACTTGTTTGCCACGAAGTAAGTTCTCTTACGGCTTCATCCGACAGAGGAGGAAGCAGATAATACGGGATATTTCTCCGGCAGTGCCCGCAGCAGATCGGTGAAAAATCACGCAAATCCGGATGAATGCACAACACATAACTGTTGGCTTCTTTGCCTGTTGCGAAATCGTCTTTGTATGAGAAATCTTTTCCAACCGACTCTATGACAATCGGCTCTGAAAGGCACTGCAAGAGTTTTTTCAATGAATCATTGACGGACTTGTTGTTGTGCTTTTCGTTAAGTGCATCAGTGAACAGAACTGTCACACGCACGGTACGCTTTTTATATGAGCCCGAAAT
>JAFZCF010000062.1 GCA_017552165.1 Clostridia bacterium | reverse complement strand
TTTATGTGTCAGATAAGCCCCGCGGCGAGCTTAACGCACTTATACGCCCCGTCGTAGTAGCCCGAGGCTTTGAGGGCGTCGATCCTGTCGCATATATGGGGGATGATCTCCCTGTCGGAGAGCAGGCGGTCGAGCTCGGCGCATACGTCCTTTTTCGTAGGATATTCGGCCGTCGAGTCGCCGAACTCGCGGCCGTGGACCGCGCCGTACACCTCGTGCCCGCCTATGTGCCTCATAAAGAGCTTAGGCACTGGATAGTACACGAGCTCGCTCGGCTTGGTCACGAGCAGGTCGCAGACCGGCATGAGGAGGTTCGTCGAATACACGGCGCGGAAAATGTCGTCGTCGCATATCAGCGTGACGCCGTCGGCGCCGCCGTTCCTTATCCCCGCGGCGTAATCCGTGAGGCCCTCGTAGTCGTTGCGGAAACACTTGACGAGCGCCCTGTCGCCTATGAACGCTTTGAACTCGTCAAAGACCCTGCCGTGGTCCCCCGTGTTGAGGAACAGCGCGACCTTGCCGGCCCTGACGAGGGGGATGAGGTGGTCGATCATCGCGCGGAAGAGCTTTGCTCCCGCTCCGGCTCCGCCGACGCCCATGAGTATCCGGAGCGGCTCGCCCGAGGCGATGCGCTCTTTTCTCAGACGGTTGTCCTCTCCGAGGTCGGCGAGCAGCTCGTGATCGACGTAGCAGCCGACGTCGTAAAGCTCGCTTTCCGGTATGCCGCGGAGGGGCTTTTTCGAAAAGCCCTCGAGCGTCTTGTAGCCCATATAGGCAAACGGCGTCTGGACCGTGTGTATCGCGCCCTCCGAGAGGTGGAGCCCCATCGGCCAGTTGTCGGGGATGGCGTTGACGACGCGGGTCATGCCGGCATGTATCGCCCCCTGAGCCGGCCAGACGTGGGTCGCTATGTACGGCGTGTCTTTAGGTATATTCCGGAAAATCGGGACGAGGAGCTCGCTGTTTTTCTGATCCTTTGCGTTGTACGTTATCTTTTTGAAGCCCTCGCTGTTGAGCGGCTCCCACACGAGCCTGTTGAAGAGGCGCGATTTCTGGGATATGCGCGAGGCGAGAGAGTACATGTCGTTCTGCTCGCGTATCATCTTTGAGCCCGTAGCGTCGAACGAGGCGAGGTCGAGCCAGAAGGGGTCGAAGCCGAGCGCCTTCGCGCACGACGCCATCGCCATCGAAATACGGTAGTGGCCGAAGCCCATGCGGATGTTGCCGACGATGAGCGGCTTCGGCCCGAAATCGGCGTCCCCGTCCCCGAGAACGACGTTTTTCACCCCCATATGGGAGAGGGTGTCGATGTCGGAAAAGGACAGACGGTAGTCCTTTTCGCTGTCATCGCCGTATTTCTTCAGGTATTTCGCCTTGCTCTTTTCGGCGGCCCTGATTGTCTTTTCGTCGATTTCGTTGCCGAAAATGACGCTTGTTCTGTCGGTCATACGAGGATACCCCTTTCGGTGTCGTATTTTATCGTTTCGGCTCTGCCGCCGAGGTCGTAGTTCACGGTTATGACGTCCCCGCGCCGCGAATATCCCGTCACGCGGGCGTTCTCAAAGAGATCGAGCGCGGCGGAGAGCTCCGCCTTTTTCCGTTCGTCGTATTCGGCGACGTTGTCAGAGGTCATCATCACGCTCCCGAAGAGGGCGTTCAGCGTGACGAGGGCCTTTTTCTGCTCTCCCGTGAGGCCTATGTTGCCGTCGCGGAGGAGGAAGACGTCGGGGTCGCAGCCGAAGAACGCGCCGTCCATAAACGAGCGGAAAACGGTGTTCTGGAGCGTCACCTTTGTCGAGATCCGTTCGCGGTGCATGAACTTCATGTACCACACGTCGTCGAAGATCAGCGATACGTCCGGCCCGACCCTCACGTAGTCGAACTTTCCGGCGGCGTTCGAGAGCGTCGCGCCGCAGCCGAGGATCGTTTTGCCCTTGAGCACCTCTCCGAGGTACGAGTACGCCGAGTCGGCGACGGCGCTCCTCGTTCTGCCTTCGTAGGCGGGCAGGGAGGCGCCGTACAGGAAATCGAGCTTGAAGAAATCGAAGCCCATGTCTGCGTAGTGCCCGAGGCAGGCGGCGACGTAGTCCATCGCCTCGCGGCATTCGAGGTCGAGCGCGTAGAACCCGCTCCAGTTGGAGCCGCATTTCACGGGCCTGCCGTCCGGTCCTTTTTTGAACCATCCGGGCTTTTCACGGAAAAGGCGGCTCTTTTCCTCGGCGACGAAGGGCGCGAGCCATATCCCCGCCGTGAGCCCTTTTTTCTTTACCGCCGACACGACGGGGGCGAGGCCGTTCGGGAACTTTTTCGGGTCGACGTCGAGCCAGTCGCCGACGAAGGTCTCGTATCCGTCGTCTATCTGAAAGAGATCGAACCGCCCGTCGAGCGCCCCGAGGTCGCGGAGGAGTATCTCCTCGCTTATGTTCTGGTAATAATTGTACCAGGAGGTGTAGCCGAAGATCTTTTTGTCCGTCTTCGGTCTGAAATACTTTCTGAAAAGGGATACGCCCTCCTCGAAGGTGCCGGCGTATACGTAGTCGGCGACGACGAACTCGTCGCCCTCGCCGAGCGTCACGCCATTCACGTCGCTGATGAAGGACACGGTGCCTTCGCGCCGGACGATCTCAAAAATGAGATAGGCGTTTTTCGCGTTCAGACTCGCGGCAAAGCCGCCGGAGCCGCCGCGGACGTAGAAAACGTCGTATCCGTGCAGTACCCGTTTGTTGTACTCGTAGAACGTCGCGTCGCCGTAGCGGTCGAAGGCGAAGTTGCGGACGAGGACGCCGGGGAGCCGCGTCACGTCGCGCTCGCGCGCGTCGCCGTAGAACTCCCGCGTGTCCGTCCAGGACTGGTACCCGTTGACGAAATACAGATCGCCCTGCGGGTCGGGGTCGGCCGGCGAGAGCTTTGTGAAAAAGTCGTGCCCGGTCTCGGAATACGCCTTGAGCTTCGCGGGAGAGGAGGCTTTCACGACGACGCGGCGCCGCTCGCCGTCGTCGGTGACGGCGAGGGAGAGGTCGCCCCCCTCGGCGGGCGAGGTGAGAACGCGCTCCTCACCGCCGCGCTCGTACGTCAGTCTGAAATTACAGTTCATTATCCGTTTTCCGGCTTGTCTTCGGGTTTGCTGCCTATCGTCGCCATGACCTTCTTCTCGTTGTAGAGCATGAGGATGAGCGCGCCGGCCACGCAGAAGGCGACGGCCGCGAAGGCGACAATTTTAAGCCCGAGCGCCGAGGCGGTTATCTCGTTGGACGCCGCGTTCTGCGTCGTGCCGATTATCGCGAGGGAGGTGAAGACGAGCATGGCTATCGACTGGCCCCATTTCATCGCGAAGGTGCGCGCCGCGAAGAACATGCCCTCGCGGTTCTCGCCCGTCGTTTTGCCGTCCGCCTCCGCGACGTCGGCGACTATCGACTGGGGTATTATGCCGAGGAGAGCCATCGGGAAGGCGGCGATTACGCATATGAGCACGCCGAATACCATTCCCGGCAGGGGGATGATCCCTATCATCGCCGTGATGAGATAGGCGAGCGCGAGCCCGAAGAAGCCGCAGATCGTGAGCTTTTTCTTACCGAACTTCCTGACGAGCCCCGAAACGAAGGGATAAAAGACAGCCGAGAGGACGGTCATTCCGCCCATGAATATCATCGTGTAGCTCTCGTCGAGCGCCATCGAGACCTTGACGAAGAAGGGCAGCCCCGTCTGGAAAAGGGTGAGGCCTATCCAGTACATTATGTCCGAGCCGACGAAAACGCGGAAATCCCTGTTTTTGAAGGTCGAAACGAGCGAGCGGAACATATTGGACTCCGACGGCTTTGTGTCGACGAATTCCTTTTCTTTGATGAGGAAGGTCGGGAGGAGCATGCATACGCAGGAAATGACCGCCAGAACTATGAAGCAGACGCGATAGCTCCATCCGAAGCCGAGCGATTCGCGGAACATACCCGAGAAGATGAAGGGCGTGTAGGCGAGGAGGGTGCCGGCGAAGAAGGTGAGGGATATCGACGTCGAGATGAACATCCTGTCGTCCTGGGTCTTGCCGAATTCCGAGATGAGCGCGTTATAGGGCGTGCAGTACATCGTCATAAAGAGATAGAAGAGGACGATGAAGACCGAGATCCACGCGACGTTCCAGCCGCTTATCGCCTCGACGGGCGCGCAGAACAGCAGAACGGTGACGACCGAGAGCGGGATCGCCGCGTACTGCATGAACGGGATGCGGCGGCCGCGCCTGTTTTTGCTCCTGTCGCTCATGCTGGCGATGAGCGGGTCGGTGACGGCGTCGAATATACGGCTGAGCGCCGTTATGAGGCCGAGTATCGTGAGGAAGCCGAGGACGACGAGACCGGGCTTTATGAACTGAGTCGCTCCGCTATCGATGTCGCCCTGAGTAGGCAGATAGAACGTGACGAACCACGCGTTGATGATCCCGCTGAGGATGGACCATCCGAGCTGGCCTATCGCAAATATGATCATCTGCTTCTTGGTCAACCTTTTCATTTTTCTTCGAAACGCCGCCGTCTGATTCGGCGTTTCCCTCCGTTTTTTATTTTGGACCGCCCCAGACCTGCGGCTTATATGTTAACATATTATAACATTTTCCCCGCTTAAAATCAATCATGAAATGAAAAAAGGCGGGCATCAAAACACAAAAAATCCCGCGGGCGCGCGGCCCGCGGGATAATTTTATTCATTCAGCTGAGGACGGCGGGATTGTTGTAATCGAGCAGCGCCTTCGAAACGCATTCGCCGAACTTGCGCCCGAGGACGATCATCGAGTACGAGTCGAAGTGTCCCCTGCCGGAGGCCGTGCGCTCGACG
Organism: Clostridia bacterium; assembly: GCA_017552165.1. The sequence continues at coordinate 1,203 of JAFZCF010000062.1, read as the reverse complement.
TCTCTGCTCCACGAGATCGTCTCGATGAAGAAGTTCTTTGAGGACTGGGCGGCGAACTCCTCCTTTTCACGGTTCATGTCGAGGCGCGGGAGGCCGAGGTTCTGCCAGAACGACATGATCCCCCCGTCTGCGACGGACATCCCGTTCGCGGGCATATATTCGGCGAGGTCAAGTTTGATCTTTTCGATGAAGACCTCAAAGAGATTTATGTATCCGACGTATTTTTCCTGCGCGTCGGACTCTCCCTGCATCCAGCAGAAGGAGATTATCTCGGGCTTCATGCCCTGCGCCTTCAGGCCGCCGAGCACCCCGCCGACAAACTCTATCATGTTGTCGTAGAGGTCGCCGCGGCGCGTCGGGTTCCACCGCCACGAGAGGTTGGAGCCGCTCGTCGCGCATTTTATGATGTAAAAGGTCTCGTCGGGATATTTCTCGCTGAGGTATTCTGCGATGCCGACCTCGGGGCCTATCGGCTCGCCCCAGGCCTCCTGATAGTAGAACGGGTCGGGGATCTTTGAGCCCATCCCGATCTTCACGGGCTCGAACTCGGAGTTGGAGCACGTCCCCTGGTTCGCGTCGAGGGGATTGTTGCTGTATCTTATGAGGACGTTCGGGTAGCCGGAGTAGGCCTTTTCGCGGCGCTCGGCCGGGAACTCGTCAAAATAATCCTTGTCGAGGAAGCCGCTGTATGAGTATCCGACGGCGTTCGACTGTCCCGATATGACGATGACCTTGGCGACGTTTTCCGGTATTTCAAGTTTTTCGAGCATGGGTATATCCTCCGTGACGGTGAAGCCGCAGACGGCGCAGCTTCTTTCCTTCGTTCCTTTTGACTCGGTGGTGGCGGCTTTCGTGACCGTCCACTCGCCGAAGGTGTGCTTCTGTTTGGCGTCTGCCTCTCCGCAGCCGGTACAAACGTGCCAGTGATCCGTTTTGTCGGCGGTCAGCGTCTCGCTCCAGATGTGGACGTGCTCGAGCTTTTCGACCGTCGTGGTCTCGCGGTAGTGACATATCGTGCAGACCCGCTCGCTGAGCCCCTCGGACTCCTCTGTGGGCTCGGATATGGTTATCCATTCGCCGAACTCGTGCGGCGTTTTTTCGGTGGACTCCCCACAGTATAAGCATACGTCATAGTGTCCTTCCTCGTCGTAGTACAGTTCAAAGCAGTAGCCGTGAACGTGTTCCGTGACCGGCTCGGTCGCG
>JAFZCF010000061.1 GCA_017552165.1 Clostridia bacterium | reverse complement strand
GGGCTCCATCATCTGGCCCATCGTCCCGTCGGCGAGAAGCATCGACGGCATGCGGTATTTGTCCGCAAGGTCGAAAGCGAGGGACGTCAGATCCGCCATTTCCTGCACGGACGAGGGTGTCAGGACGATGAGATGATAGTCACCGTGGCCGCCGCCCTTCGTCGCCTGGAAATAATCCGACTGGGAGGGCTGGATGCCTCCGAGGCCGGGGCCTCCGCGCTGGACGTTGACGATAAGCGCCGGAAGGTCGGCGCCCGCTATATACGAAATGCCCTCCTGCTTGAGCGAAACGCCCGGGGAGGACGAGCTCGTCATGACGCGCTTCCCCGTCGCCGCGACGCCGTAGACCATGTTGATCGCGGCGATCTCGGACTCCGCCTGGAGGAAAACGCCGCCTATCTTCGGCATCCTCTTCGCCATATACGCGGCGAGCTCTGTCTGAGGCGTTATGGGGTAACCGAAATAATGACGGCAGCCGGCGCGTATCGCCGCCTCGGCGATGGCCTCGTTGCCCTTCATGAGTACTTTTTCAGACATATCCCGATCCTCCTTATTTCTCGACGGTTATGACGCAGTCGGGGCACATGGTGGCGCAGAATGCGCAGCCGATGCATTTTTCCTGATCCGTCATTTCGGCCGGTGAATGACCTTTTTTGTTGATCTTGTCCTTTGCTATGACGAGGATCTGCTTCGGACATACCGATACGCAGAGTCCGCATCCCTTGCAGAGATCCGTTTTGAACGTGACTTTTGCCATATCTGACCTCACATTACATGTAATATCTTTTCTGAAGAGTCAGGGGGAAGACGTTTCCGAGTTCCTCAGCGACTTTTTTCTCGGCGCAGTTCATGAACAGCGGCACGCCGCTCATCTCTGAGAGTTCCTCCGCCTCGCCGTAGGTGGCCGTAAGCACCTCCGGGGTGGATTCGGCGCCGAGATTGCTGTTGTTTACTATCCCGCCGAACCTCAGGCCGCAGGCCGCCTCGATCTCCTTCATCACCGTCAGCGCGTCGGCGGCGCTGCCCGTCAGCGGGCGTCGGAAGTTGACGACGTCGAGCATGACGTAATCGTCCTCGGCGATTATGTCCGGGACGAGCCGTCCGAGCGCGTAGGCGCCCCTGTCGTCGCCGCCGACGTCGATCACCGCGTGACGGCTCCTGTTCTGTACTATCGAATATATCTCGGACGGGAGCGCCGGGAGATCGACGTTGCTGTTGGCGAACTGCTGGGATATAACGCCTATGCCGGCCTCCCTGAGCCCATTTTCGCTGTCCTTTGTGCGGAAATACGGATTGACTATGTCAAGGTCGGCAACGACGACGTCGTATCCCGCGTTTTTGAGATAAAACGCGTAATTCAGCGCTATGTTCGTCTTGCCGGAACCGTAGTGACCGCAGAAAAGCGTTATCCTTTTAGGCCCGGGGAGGGTCAGCATACCTTGTGGATCCAGCCGTGGGTGTCCGGTATCCTGCCCCACTGGATGCCCGTCAGCGTGTCGTACAGCCACTGGGTGACCTCGCCGATACCGCCGCCGTTGACGGTGTATTCGCTGTCCCTGTAATTGAGCCAGCCGATAGGCGACACGACGGCCGCCGTGCCGGTGCCCCACGCCTCCTCGAGACGGCCGGTCTTCGCGGCGTCGAAGAGCTCGTCGACAGAGATGAGCCGCTCCGAGACCTTGTATCCCTTTTCGCGGAGCAGTTCGCAGCAGGAGCGGCGGGTTATGCCCGGGAGGACCGAGCCGGTGAGCGCCGGCGTGACGATCTCGCCGTCTATCTTGAACATGACGTTCATCGAGCCGACCTCTTCAATATACTTTCTCTCGACGCCGTCGAGCCAGAGTACCTGGGTAAACCCTTTCTTTTCGGCCTTTTCGCCGGCTCTCAGGCTCGCCGCGTAGTTCCCGCCGCACTTTGCGTAGCCGGTGCCGCCGCGCACGGCGCGGACGTCCTCGGACTCTATCGCGATCTTAACGGGGTTTATCCCCTCGGCGTAATACGCGCCGACGGGGGAGAGGATCACGCAGAACGTGGCGTTGTGGACGGCGTGGACGCCGAGGTGCGGGTCGTTGCCGTATGTGAACGGCCTGATATAGAGCGACGTGCCCTCGCTGTGCGGGACCCAGTCGGCGTCGATCTTTATAAGCTCGTCAAGAATATTCATGAAGAGATCGCCGTCTATCTGCGGCAGGCAGAGACGCTCTGCGCTGTCGTTCATACGCCTGAGGTTGTCCATCGGGCGGAAGGTCTGAATCGTGCCGTCAGCCGTGCGGTACGCCTTCATGCCCTCGAAGATCTCGGCTCCGTAGTGGAAGACCGTGGACGCCGGGGTGACGGGTATCGGACCGTACGGGATGACGCGCATATCGTGCCAGCCCTTGTCCGGCGAATAGTCCATCATGAACATGTGATCCGTGAAGATCCTGCCGAAGCCGAGCTTGCTCTCGTCCTGCGGCTTTGCTTTGGGATTTTCGTTTTTTACGAACGTATACTTGAATTCCATTTTTCTGTTCCTTTCTCAGAGCTCGTGGCGTTTTATTTTCCCGCTGACTGTCTTCGGCAGCTCGTCGCGGAAGACGACGAGACGAGGATATTTGTACGGCGCGGTATGTTTTTTGACGTATTCCTGGATCTCTTTCTTGAGCGCCTCGGTCGGCTCGGTGCCCTTTACGAGCACGACGCTCGCCTTGACGATCTGCCCCCTCACCTCGTCGGGAGCGGCCGAAACGCCGCACTCGAGCACGTAAGGGAGTTCCATTATGACGCTTTCTATCTCGAACGGCCCGATGCGGTAGCCCGAGGACTTGATGATGTCGTCCACGCGCCCGACGTACCAGAAGAAGCCGTCCTCATCCTGCCATGCGGTGTCCCCCGTATGGTAATACCCGTCCCGCCATACCTCGGCGGTCTTTTCGGGGTCGCCGTAGTATTCCGTCGCAAGGCCGCAGGGGAGCCCGTTCTTAATATTGATGACGATCTCGCCGACCTCGCCCGCCGGGACCGGTTTGCCGTCCTGCGAGACGAGCTCGACGTCGTATATCGGCGCCGGCTTTCCCATCGAGCCGACCTTGTGCCTCGCGCCCGCGAGGTTGCCGATTATCATCGTGCTTTCGGATTGACCGAAGCCCTCGTGTATCTGGAGGCCGGTTAGCTGCTCGAACCGCCTGTAAACCTCGGGGTTGAGCGCCTCGCCCGCCGTCGTCATGTGCCTGACCGACGAGAAATCGTATCTCGAGAGATCCTCCTTTATCATCATGCGGAGCATGGTCGGAGGCGCACAGAAGGTCGTGATCTTGTATTTTGCGAACATCGGCATTATGTCGGGCGCCGAGAACCTGTCGAAATCGTAAACGAAGGTCGCCGCCTCGCAGAGCCACTGGCCGTACAGCTTGCCCCACATCGCCTTTGCCCAGCCGGTGTCGGATATCGTGAAATGAAGTCCGTCCGGCTCCACGCAGTGCCAGTATCTGGCCGTATGGAAATGGCCGAGAGGATATTTGTGATTGTGCTCTGCTATCTTCGGATATCCCGACGTGCCCGACGTGAAGAACATCAGCATCGGATCGTCGCCGCAGGGCGACTCCGCCGTGCGTCTGAAATGGGTCGAATAGAGCTGATATTCCTCGTTGAAATCGTGCCAGCCCTCGCGCTTGCCGTTGACTATGAGCTTGTTCACGACGGTCGGCGAGCTCGCGCAGGCCTCGTCCACGGCGTCTGGAACGCCGTCGTCGGCTGTGCACACCACGGTCGTGACCGACGCCGCGTTGAAGCGGTATTCGAGGTCGTGCGCCTTGAGCTGGTTCGTCGCCGGTATCGCTATCGCGCCGAGCTTGTTGAGCCCGAGGATAGCGAACCAGAACTGATAATGTCTTTTCAATATGAGGAGGACCTTGTCTCCCTTTTTGACCCCGAGCGCCTTGAAATAGTTCGCGCACTGGTTGGAGGCGCGCTTCATGTCCCTGAAGGTGAAGCGGCGCTCACTCTTGTCCTTGCCGACGTAGAGCATCGCGAGCTTGTCCGGCTTTTTGTCGGCAAGGCCGTCGACGACGTCGAACGCGAAGTTGAAGCCCTCCGTGTTCTTGAACTTTATCCCGGTCGGCGTGCCGTTCTCGTTCTCCGTCACGTCGACGAAGTTATCGTATATCCTCGGCTCGGCGTCCTTCTCCCGCCTCTCGCGGACGGGCGTTTCTGCCTCTCTGCCCTGCTGAAGCTCCGGTATGGGGGAGCCCGTCGGGTTGAGTACGATCGCGTAGAACTCGCAGTCCGTGCCGTTCACGGCAATCATTCCGTGAGGCGTTGAGCTGTCGAAATATATCGAGTCGCCGGGGCCGAGCACCGTGCTGTGCTCGCCGACCTGGACCTTCAGACTGCCCGAGATCACGAGGTCGAGCTCCTGCCCCTCGTGCGTCGTCAGCTCTATATCCCTGTGCTGGAGGGACTCGTCGAAGCCCGACCGCACGTAGAGCGGCTCGGCGATCCTGTTCTGGAACGAATACGCGAGATTGTAGTAGGTCATCCCGTGGGCGTTGGCGATCTCCTGACCGCCGCCGCTCCGCGTGACGGTGAAGGACCTCAGCGTTGGGCTGTGCCCCTCGATGATATCCGTAACGTCAACGTTCAGCGCAAGGGCGCATCTGTAAATGAACGCGAAGTTGAGATCGTGCCCGCCGGACTCGCAGAGAGAATATTCCTCCGGCGAGACGTCGGTCTTGGCGGCCATCTCGAAGACCGTCAGCCCCTCGATGAGGCGGAGCTCCTTTATCCTCGCCGCCATCTCTTTGATTTTGAAATCAAGTCCTGTAATTCCTGCCATGAATGCTCCTTTTCAGAACGGGAAAGCGCCCGTCCAAAAATCAGAAATGACTTTGAGACGAGCGCCTTTGAAACGCACGCGGTACCACTCAAATTGCCCTCGGCGAGGGCCTCTCACGGGATCTGTCAATCCCCCCGCATTAACGCAGCGTAACGGGAAAGTTCTACTTGCCTGTCCGGCTTTCTTCTTTCCGACTCGGAAGCTACGGCAGCGGCAGCAGTACCGACGGCTCGCACCGACCGCCGTCTCTCTGTCGGCTTGCTCTGCGGCTGCCCTCTTCGTCAACGTCTTTGAAAAAACTTTCGGATATTCTACCACGTATTCCGTCTTTTGTCAAGACTTTTTTCGCGACTGTTTTGTTTACAGCTGATTTCTTATGATCTTTCCGCTTATGGTCTTGGGGAGCTCGTCGCGGAAGACGACGAGGCGCGGGTATTTATACGGCGCGGTATGCTCCTTGACGTAGTTCTGGATCTCTTTCTTAAGCGCCTCGGTCGGCTCGGTACCCTTTACGAGCACGACGCTCGCCTTGACGATCTGTCCCCTTATCTCGTCGGGAGCGGCCGAAACGCCGCACTCGAGGACGTATGGGAGCTCCATTATGACGCTTTCGATCTCAAACGGCCCGATGCGGTAGCCAGAGGACTTGATGATGTCGTCGACGCGCCCGACGTACCAGAAATAGCCGTCCTCGTCGCGCCACGCAGTGTCGCCCGTATGATAATATCCGCCGCGGCGGCAGCGCGCGTCGAGCTCGTCGTCGAGACAGTATCTGTCAAACAGCCCGACGGGATAATTCTCGTCGATCTTTATGACTATCTCGCCGACCTCGCCGTTCGGCACCGGGTTCCCGTCGGGATCGACTATCCTGACGTCATACTGCGGCGAGGCCTTGCCCATAGAGCCGATCTTGACCGGCATGCCGCAGAAATTCGCTATCGTGAGGGTCGTCTCGGTCTGGCCGAAGCCCTCCATGATCTCGAGCCCGGTCGCCTCTTCGAATCTCAGGGCGACCTCGGGGTTGAGCGCCTCGCCCGCCGTCGTCATGTGCCTGACGGATGAGAAATCGTATTTTGACAGATCTTCCTTTATCATCATGCGGAGCATGGTCGGCGGCGCGCAGAAGGTCGTGATCTTGTATTTCGCGAAGAGCGGGAGGATATCCGCCGCCGAGAATCGGTCGAAGTCGTAAACGAACACCGCGCCCTCGCAGAGCCACTGTCCGTACAGCTTACCCCACAGAGATTTGCCCCAGCCCGTGTCGGAGATCGTGAGATGCAGGCCGTCGCGCTCGCAGCAGTGCCAGTATTTCGCCGTCAGATAGTGTCCGAGCGGATAGGTGTGCCTGTGCATCACCATCTTGGGGTTGCCCGTCGTGCCGGACGAGAAGAGGATCAGGGCAGGATCGGTGCCGCCCGGGGTGTCCTCTCTACGCTGATAAACGCTCGAGAACACCGTGTATTCCCTGTCGAAATCGTGCCAGCCCTCGCGCTTCCCGCCGACGAGGATCTTTATCCCGACGGTCGGGCAGGACTCGGCGGCTTTGTCCGCCATGTCGGCAGTGTCGCCGTCGGCCGTGCAGAGCAGCGCCTTCACCTCCGCCATCCTGAAGCGGTACTCGAAGTCGTGGACCTTGAGCTGATACGTCGCCGGGATAGCGACCGCACCGAGCTTGTGGAGTGCAATCATCGCGACCCAGAACTCCCAGTGTCTCTTGAGGACGAGCATCACGCGGTCGCCCTTCTTTATCCCGAGATTCTCGAAATAATTCGCCGCGCGCGCCGACTCCTTCTTTATGTCCTTGAAGGTGAAGACGCGCTCGTTCTTGTTCCTGTCGAGGTGGATCATCGCCGTCTTGTCGGGATATTTCTCGGCTATCGCGTCGACGCAGTCGAATCCGAAATTGAAGCTCTCCGTGTTTTTGAAATCCACCTTTACCGGCGTGCCGTTTTCGTCCTCCTTGACCTCGACGAACTTTTCGCAGAGCAGGCGGGTGTCGTATCTCACGGCGGCGACGGCGGCGCGGACGGTCTCCTCGCTCGTCTCCTTGCCGGGGAGCACGACGGCGCAGAAAACGCAGTCGCGCCCGCCGACGGCGATCATGCCGTGGGGGGTGGAGCTGTTATAGTATATCGAGTCGCCCTCGTTGAGTATCTCTTTGTTCTCGCCGACCTGGACGAGGAGCGAGCCCGAAATGACGAGGTCGAACTCCTGCCCGTCGTGTTTCGTCAGGTGGATCGGCTTGTTCTGGAGCTCCTCCGCGTACTCGTATCTGACCCAGTAGGGCTGGGCGATCTTGTTTTTGAAATTCGGCGCGAGGTTGTCGATCTCTATGCCGGTCTCGCGGGCGGTCTGCTGGCCCTTTCCGTGTCTCGTCACGGTATAGGAGGTCAGGCGCGCGCCGCCCCCGCCCTCGAGCAGCTCGGTGAGCTCCACCCCGAGGACTATCGCGCATTTGTGTATGAACGAAAACGGGATGTCCGCCCCGCCGGACTCATAGACCGAGTAGGTCTCCGGCGTGACGTCGGTGAGCTTCGCCATGCTTTCGCGGGAGATGCCCATTATCTCGCGCATTTCCCTGATCCTCGAAGCTATCTCGTAAAGTCTCATATCCGATTCGCTGTGTTTCATGTCGGTTGTCTCCTCCGAAAAATAAAAACCCGTCTCAAACAGCTTTGAGACGGGTGAAACGACTTACCCGCGGTACCACTCAAATTCCCCCCTGAGGGAGCGCTCAGACTCTGTCAAGTCTTATGCATTAACGCAGCAATCACGTAGAGCCCTCCCCCGCCGCGCGGCTTCGTGCTCTCGGCTCCGCGGTGATCCGGCGGATCGTCTGACGCCGGGATCTCACCATTCCCCGACTCTCTTTGGACATCCTTTGTTCCGCCCGTCCGCATCACGGCCTTTTATTATGTTTCGCGTATTATACCACCGCGTCCGCGGTTTGTCAAGAGGACTTTCAGAATCTCCAGTGATTTCTGTTTCCGACCGGAGCGGTTATCTGTATCATGCCGGACGAACCAAAAGATATCCAGTACTTCCCGTCCGGTGAGGTGAAACTGACGAATGTATCGACCTCGATGTCATTTTCGGTGAATCCCTTTGCCGTCAGCTTTTCACGAACCTCAGCGAAGGAGGAATCGACCGTCAGGCCGAAAACACTGATGTCGTGGGCGCCGGCGATCGTGATTCCCGTCACGTACCTGCCTCCGTCGGCATAGTCCGGCCACGCTGTGACGTCGTATCTGACGTATTCTCCGTTAGATGGGACGTACCGAGAGTCGTCATCCTCCGGAAAATATTTCTCGGGCACGTAGCCGGTGACTCCGAAGCCGGGCCAGATCCTGTAATCCGCGAACATCTCATCCTTCGCGTCGTAAAGTATCCAGAAATCGAGCCCCGAGACGTCTTCCGGCATCATGCCGAGCGGCTCGGCCGCGTCGGTCTGCGGTTCTGTTTCAGTCACAGTACTGGGCTCTGGCTGCGATGAGGTGTCCGGCGCGGGCTTCGCTCCCGTTCCGTTATCGGTAGGCTGAGTTATCGGCTTGCATGAGACGGCAAGCAGCAGGAACACCGCCGCGACCATCGCCGCCGCGAGCCGTTTAAATGTTGTTTTCATAATTATTTACCTCATTTCTCCACGTCGTACATCGTTCCGATGAATAACGGGAGATTGTTTTCACAGTCGATGAGCATATAGACAAACGGCCGGTTGAGGTAAACTCTTTTCATTTCGGGTTGTATTGAGGTGAATGTCATCGTATCAACTACCGTCGCGGCGCCGGCCTTCGTGCCCTTCTCGTCGACCGATATAAAGGTCTTGTGTAATACTGCCCCGATGTAAAGGTTGCCGTCTCTGTAGGTGCCTATCCCGGAAAAATCCGCATGGTCACCGTCGAAAGCCGTGGGCATACCCATCCGTGCGAGCACACGCGACAACTCCGCATCGTATTCGGTCTCGAATTTCGGAACAGACACCTTTACCTTCTCGTGGGACGGGTTCGAGAGCATTTCGTTCAGTTTATTACCGTCGAGCGAGGCGACGTAATCGGCGAGCTTAACGCCGTCTTTCGGCAGGAGACCCACGAAGGCGTACTTGCGGCCTGCATAATATTTTATGAATCCCTCCGCCTTTTCGTCCTCGAGATATTCTCCCTCGACAGAATACATAAACGTCGCCTTTTTGTACGTCCCGTCCTCAAGAATGAAAATCGATTCGCGGACGTCGCCGTCAACGTACTTTTCTTCCCACTCCGCGTCGAAGGCGAGGGCGTTTATTAGGAACATTACCGAATTCGGATCGATCTTGTCAAGCATCTTCTCGATCATCCCGTCGGTCTTTTCTTTGACCCAGTTGTTTATATCATTCAGCGTCCCGTCGTCGAAAGGAGCGCTGCGGACTTCGGCGGCGTAATGATCCTCGTTGACTTTAAGAAAGTCCTCTTTCACGGAGAAATTCTCGTCTTCCTTGAACCATATCGAGTTTGCCGCGTCGAGTTTGTATTTATCCCCGCGCGGGAGGGTCTTCATCCGCTCGCCGAGGTAGGTGTTAAGCTTGTCGATCTCCATGCCGAGGACGTTCTCCATCTCGGAAAGCGTCTGACCCTTTGCGCCGTTTGCAGTCATAGCGAGCGCGTAAAGCACAGAGAGCGGCGAGAGGAGGGCGTTTTCGCCGTCCCCGGCCGACGCGCGGAAAAGCTTGAGCGCAAAATCCGTCACGTTCCCGTCCGTCGGCGCGGCGAGCGCGCCCGGCACGGCGGGGCTCGGGGTAAAGACGTCGGTGTTTTCTCCGGATCCCGCGGGCACTGAGCCGCCGCCTTTGAGGCACCCGAAAAGCGATATGAGCGTCAGCGCCGCGATCACCGCCGCCGCGAGCCGTTTGAATAATGTTTTCATTGTATTGTCTCCTTTTTCAGAGAGTTGATTTTATGTAGAGGGCTTTCAAAAAATAATGTGATTTTTGTTTCCGACAGGGGCGGATATCTGTATTCTGCGACCTAACGTCGAAAAAGCGATTCTGTACTTTCCGTCCGGAGAACTGAATATGACAAACGTGTCGACCTCAATGTTCTCTTCGGTAAAGCCCTTTGCCGTCAGCTTTTCGCGGACCTCACCTACGGAGGAATCGACGGTCAAACCGAATACGCTGACGTCGCTAACCCCGCGGATATCGATGGAAGTCACGTACCTGCCGCCATCGGAGTAGTCGGGCCACGCTGTGACGTCGTATCTGACGTATTCTCCGTTAGATGGGACGTACCGAGAGTCCTCGTCATCCTCCGGAAAATATTTCTCGGGCACGTAGCCGGTGACTCCGAAGCCGGGCCAGATCCTGTAATCCGCGAACATCTCATCCTTCGCGTCGTAAAGGATCCAAAAATCTAGCCCCGAGACGTCATCCGGCATTATCCCGTCGGGATGGACCGCCGGCTTCGAGCACCCGAACAGGATCATGACCGACAAGAGCAGAACGAGCTTACAAACCGTTTTTCTCATTTTCCCACGTCGTACATCGTCCCGATGAAGAACGGGAGATTGTTTTCGCAGTCGATGAGCATATAGACGAACGGGCGGTCGAGGATGACCCTCTTCGGCTCCTCAGTCGGTGCCGCCGCCCCTGCCCTCATGTCGATAAGCGTCGCGGCGCCGGCTCTCGTTCCCTTTTCGTTGACGGATATAAAGGTCTTGTGTACTACCTCTCCGATGTAGATGTTGCCGAAGGCGCTCTTACCTATCCCGCTGAAATCGGCCGAGTCCATGTCGAACGCCGCCGTCATACCGAGGGAACGGAGCGCTCCCGAAAGCTCAACGCCGTATTCCGTCTCGAACTTCGGGATCGAGGTGATGACCTCCTCGCTGCTTGCGTTCGCGAGGATCCCCGCGAGCTTTTCGCCGCTCAGCGAGGCGACGTACTCGTCGAGCGACACTCCCTCGTCAGGCAAAAGGGCGGCGAAGGCGCACTTCTGCCCGGCGTAATATTTTATGAAGCCGCTCGCGTTCCCGCCGTCGAGATAATTATGTTCGTGTGAATTCATGAAATCCACCGTGCGCTTTGAACCGTTCTCGAGCGTGAATTTGCCCTGACTGACGGCGGTCTCCTGATATATTACCGCCCATTCCGCCTCGAAGGCGAGGGCGTTGACGAGATACATGACGGAAAGCGGGTTTATATCGTCGAGGATCTCAGGTATCATGCCCTTCGTCTTGTCCTTCACCCACGCGTTGACGTCCCTGAGCGTCGTGCCGTCAAAGGGCGCGGCGTATATCGAGGCGCCGAAATAATCCGCGTTCGTCTGAAGGAAATCGCGGTTCGCCGTGAATGTCCCGTCCGACCTGAACCATATCGAATTTGCGAGGTCGACGCGGCATTTTTCATCCCGGGGCAAAACGGCGGCGTAATCGCGGTAGAATCTGTTGAGTTCCTCGGAGGTCATGCCGAGGACCGACTCCATCTCGGATAGGGTCTGACCCTTTGCGCCGTTCACCGTCATGGCGAGCGCGGCGATCACGGATATCGGGGAAACGAGGGTGTTTTCGCCTTTTTCCGCCGCGGCCTTCAGCAGCCGGACGCCGAAACCGGTCGCGGCGGCGCTGTCAGAGGAGGATATTTTCCCGGGTCTGTAATCTCCGCTCGGGGTTATCCCCTCCATGAGGTCGGCGGCGCTGACCTTTATCCCGCAGCCGGTCATGCCAAGAAGCATAGAGGCGGCGAGCGCCATGGCGGTCAGGACCGTAATGATCGAACGTTTGAATATTTTCATTGTCTTTTCTCCTTTTTCAGAGTTGATTTTTTGTGTTTGAGCGGCTTCCCCTCGGGGAAAGGCAAGATTAAGCGCGGTTTAATCGTAATAGACTTCGTAATCCGGAAGGGCTTTCCATTCCTTAGAGGACGTGAGGATATCCGTTATATAATTCACGACGTCGAGGAACTTCTGCCCCTTTTCATAGTTCGAGCTGTTCCCGAGGCAGACGTTCTCGGCCTTGATCAGTTTCTCCGAGCCGCCCTGCCGAACGTAAAACACTATCGTCTGGGAGGGTTTAGACCCCGCCCGTTCTTCGGCGTCCGGGGCGCTGAATGGGTCGAACTCGTCGGGATACGAAAAGACGTCGAGTTCTTTTATCATTTTGTAAATCTCGTATTCTTCTTCGAGAGACGGGCGGAAATGAGTCACGTAGTCCTCCGGTTTCGTCGCGTCGGTCGTCTTGACGAGCTTGCCGTCCCAACTGTCGTACGAGCTGATCCCGTAGGTGCCCCACCTGAGAGTATAACTTATATCCCCTAAATAACATTTTGTCTTTTTCAGCGAGTTTTCGGTCGCCCGCCCGGGAATGAAGTTGCTGTCCGTCTCGATGAGGATCACCCACGACGCCATGTCGGCTGTGCCCATTTGCGGATGTATCTCGTCAACAGACACCGAGAGGTCGCCGTTTTCGTCGTTTTCGACCCCGGTCACCTTATACCGGTTCGAGCCGCTCCCCGTGTCGAGCCTGACGATTATCAGATTTTTCTCGCTGAAAAAGGCGTCGTCGTAGACCGCGAAGACCTTTACGATCCAGGGGACCATATTCTTATAGAGCGAATATTTCTTCGCGAGCTCGTGATAAACGTCCATATAAATATCCGAGATCCGCTTCATATCCGCCTTTGACCTCGCGACCGTGACGCTCCTCAGAGGATATTCCTCACCGGTGTATCCCACTCTTTCGTACCAAATCCTGAGATCCGATACGTCGCATTTCCCGGGCGCGGCGCCCTCGACCGGCTCGCCCGGATAAAGCTCCGCTGATACTTTTTTCGTCTGCCCGTTCCCGCACGAGGCGAGCGCGGCGCCGGCGAGCACCGCGATCGCAAACAGTAAAAAGTATTTTTTCATCACGTTTCCTCCCGTTATCCGAGTTTTTTTAGAATGGAGTTCGGTTATTCATCAATCCCGAATCATTACGTCGATCCATTCGGCGGGTTCGGCTGATATAAGCGTGCTGATATTTATCCAGTCGGGATACCCGGGATAAAAGCATTGCATCAGGCTGTCCTTGTAAACTCTGGCCGATATAACGTCATCAACGGAAAAATCATAGGTATTATCCGTCAGAAGCAGCACGCCGTCAATAAGAATATATCCTTCCCCGATCTCCCTGACCGTTCCCTCGACGGTTTTCTCTCCGAAAATATAGTCGTCGCTGAAAGCGACGTAACCATACATTCCTAGCGGAGAGTCGGAACAGCAATACCATCCGCCGTCATATTCGAACAAATCTATTTCGTCGGTCTGATGTTCTTTACAAAAATTGAACTTACCGAGAAAAACGGCGGACACGTCCCCGAGAGTATATTTCCTTACGCACGTTATTTTTGACAGGTCAAGCCCGCACTTAACGAAATAATCGCGTCTATCCTTAAGATAGCTCTCCGTAACGTCCTCGATTCCTGTGATATTGTAAGTAAATGACACCTCTCCGAACCTGAAATGTTCGGATACTTTCCTGCTCAGTTCAATAAAATCGTCCCTGTTCTGCGGCTCGTGATCCGGCAGCCTGCCGGTGCTTTTGGATCTTTCGACTCTCACCTTGTAGTCGTCGATAAACGCCGATATCTGTCCGTCGGTAAAAAGAGTAAACAGTTTTTCAAGATCAAATGAGAATTCCGCCGAAAAAAGCCGATCTATGATTTTAATGCAAGGATCGGTTTTATCCGAGCAGGCGCACAGACACGGCACCAGAATTATAGCCGCCAGGCAAAACGAGAGCAGCTTGCCGCCGTTTTTTATCATCGCATTTCCTCCCGTTATCCGAGCTTTTTAAGAATGGAGTTCAGTTCCGCAAGTTCTTCTGGGGCAAGGGCGACTGTCCTGCCGTCAGGCAGGGTGAGAACGTTCCCCGAGAGGACGTACTCGCCGGCGAGATCGCCGCCCGAGATCCTGAAAACCGTCCGTCCGTCTGACGATGACGCGTTCCCCGCGTACATACTGATAGAGACGCCGTGTCCGGACTCAGCAATGGCATCATTTTCTTCGAGGTTGTCCGACTTACCCCCCCAGCCGTAGACGCGCGTCTCACTTGAACCCGTAAGTTCCGAGAGAAATCCGGGGAGTTCCTCATATAGGTCCGAGCCGTCGGAGGAATCGACCGAGTACGCCTCTTCGCTCGGAGCGAGCATGCCCGACCCCTTGCCGGCCTCTTTGCCGCCGTCGCGGGTCGCCGCTTTCTTCGCGATCAGCGCGGCGGAAGGTATCGCCGACAGGATTATGACGGCGGAAAAGACCGATACAAGCGCCGCCGCCGTTTTCTTTTTCTTTTCCTTCCGCTCTTTTCCGCGGCGGAATATCTCGTCCCTGTATTCCGAAAGTTCTTTCATTTCCCTTCCTCCGTGATCGTCTCCCTGAGCAGCTGTTTCGCCCTGAAAATGAGATTGTCTATCTGCTTAACGTTCTTTTTCATTACCTTCGCGGCCTCGGCGTAGGTCATTTCCTCAAAATAAACGAGACTGACCGCCGTCCGCATGTCGCCCGGCAGCCCGGCGACGGCGTCTCTGACGCGCTTTTTCTCCTCGTTCAGCGTTATCCTGCGGTCGAGGTCGGGGTCGTAATACCCCTCGAGCCCGCTCAGCGCGGTCACCCTCAGACGCCTGTCCCGGCGCATGGCGTCGAGCGCCTTGCTCCGTCCGAGCATGTAGAGATAAGTTTTGAACGACGTTTTTGAGTTATACCTTCCGCGGTTGACGACGAGGTCGGTGAAGGCCTCCATCGCCGCGTCCTCCGCCGCCGGGACGCTCTTAAGTATGCCGCTGAGGAAATGAACGAGGCCGTAGAACAACCCGTCCATCAGTTCGTCAAACGCGGCCTCGTCACCGCCGAGGTATCTCCGGTAGCATTCCGCCCATCTGTCGGCGCCTTTTTCCATAAGATGATCTCCAGTCCCCGCGTGCCGTCCCACTTATTATACGTACGGCGCGAGGGGTTTTCCTTATAAATCCGAGAAATTTATATAAAGTAGTAGCATTATAGCATTTTCCGGGCGGTATGTCAAGACGATCGGGGCGTAAGGGGCGTATAAGGGCGATAAAAAACCGCTTGACATGCCGCGGAAAATATGATATAATTCTGCCCGTTGCTGATGCGCCCTTAGCTCAGCAGGATAGAGCAACTGCCTTCTAAGCAGTAGGTCGACGGTTCGAATCCGCCAGGGCGCGCCAGGTGGGTGTAGCTAAGCTGGTTATAGCGCCAGGTTGTGGCCCTGGAGGCCGTGGGTTCGAACCCCATCACTCACCCCAGAAAAAGGACTTGCATTGCAAGTCCTTTTTCAATGAAGTCGCCCTCTGCGAGGGCTAATGAAGACGCTTCGCTAATGAAGAAATGAAGGCGCTCACTGCGTTCGCTAATTAAGGAGCGGGGCGACTTCGCTTCATTAGGCGGCATCGCCGCCGTCTTCATTAACGAGCGGAGCGAGTGACTTCATTAATGAGCAAAGCGAACGTCTTCATTAAACTCCCGTTTTCTCATTTCTCCCGTTTCCCTTGATTTATTCACGCAAATATGGTATCATATATCCGGAGGTGAAAAAATGCGCAACAATGAACTTTCGATACAATCAATGAACTTTGCCGTCTCTATTATCAACCTCGTCAAAGACTTAAAATCGAAACACGAAACGATCATCTCCAACCAGATCGGACGCTCCGGCACGTCCATCGGCGCGAATATCCGTGAAGCGCAGTACGCCCACGGCAAACCGGATTTTATCGCAAAACTGCAGATCGCTCTCAAAGAAGCGAACGAGACCGGTTATTGGCTCGAACTTCTTTATAAAACCGATTATCTCGACGAGCAGACGTATAAAACCCTCGACGCCGCCTGCGCCTCGATCCGCGTAATGCTCATCGCCTCGATCAATACGTCGAAAGAGAATAGCCGAGGTTGAAAAATCCACATCTTTCTGCTATAATGAACTCAACAAATCGGGATTCGTGGAGGTGTTCTTTATGAAAAAATTGTTCATT
>JAFZCF010000060.1 GCA_017552165.1 Clostridia bacterium | reverse complement strand
GCTTCGGGCTGTCTTACACGACCTTTGAATATTCCGATCTTAAGGCAGACGGGAACGGGGTATCCGTTACCGTTAAAAATACCGGCTCCCGGGAGGGTAAAGAAAGCGTTCTCATGTTCCTGACGACGCACACCCAGACGGTCACGCCCCGCGTGAAACGCCTGCGCGGGATCAGAAAGATTACTCTCGCGCCGGGTCAGAGCGAAAGAGTTACCTTCCCCGTGACCGACGCGGACGTCACCTACGTCGGCGAGGATATGAAACCGGTCGTTGCCTCCGGCAGATTCACCGTCTCGATCGGCGGACTCTACGCGGAGTTTGAAAGGGACTGAAGCGGAAAAATGAGAAATGTTCTTAAAGCGCTTTTTGTCGTTGCTCTGACCGTTGTGTTGTGCGCTTCGTGTCTTCTTCCTCCTTCGCTTCCGTCCGCTTCCCCGGACGGTACTGAAATAATCGCGGAAACGACCGAGGCCTCAGACACATCAATGCGATATGACGACACGACTACGGCGTTCATTGAAGAGGAAACAACCGACACGTCCGTGACCGGATACGAAGATACGGAAGACGTTATTACCGATTCGCAGACGGATTTCGCCTCGTCGGAAGCGGTTATTTCCGATGAGACGGAGATTGAGGATCCAGGGACTGTATCAACCGTATCCGAAACGCTTCCGGACACGGCGGAGCCGGAAACGGAAACTGACGTACCGGCGACGGAGCCCGGTATCGACGATACGACGGAAAACGTCGGTGACGTGACCGATCCGGTTCAGGAAGATGACGGTCCCTCGCTTCCCGATAAGCGCACTCTTTACGGCACAGATCCCCGCTCACACGAAGATCTGTTCGAACATGGTGTCGGAGACGTGGACATCAACCGGGATTATTGCCTTGGCAGGGGCTTTGCGGTTAACGGGAAAATGAGTCCGGACGGGCATTTTACATGCACGGCTGCAAATTGGGACCAGATTGACGACTATGCAAACCACTGGACAAACGACGGTGAAAACACGTATTCCCTGTTTCTGACTTATAGTATGCCAATCACCGTCAACGAGATAGTTTTCGGCGACGTTACATTCTGGGTCGGGGCAGATTTTGAATTGTTCACCGATATCTCAAGACTTGAGATATGGTACGCGTCAGATCCGGACGGCATATGGACCAGATGGGAAAATACGATCGCAAATAGTTTTGAAAACATCGATGCGGGGATCCTCTGGGGAACGTATGCGCAGGGTATCAGTATCACGGGTCCCGACGTCACGGCGAGCTGCTTCCTGATTTATGATCCGGCTCCGAACGAGAAAGAACTTTGGCTGATTTCGAATATTGCCGGTCCCGTCGCGATCTACAACGTATCGTGATCGGCGAAACAAATCAAAAATAAAAAACAGGAGTTAATCATGAAGAAAATCACAGCGATACTTACGGTCTTTATATTGATCGTCTCTCTTATGGCTTCATGCGCGGAGGGCGGCACAAAGCCGTCCGGAACGTCGGCGGATACGCCGCCGAAGGCGCAGGAAACGACAAAAAAGCCGGAAGAAACAACTCAGAAAACAGAAGAGACTACTCAAAAAACAGAAGAAACGACGGTCAAAGAAGAAGTGACCGCGCTGCCCGAGGAAGAATACACTCTCCCGACGAAACGCACGATATACAGCACAGATACCCGTGACAAGATAACGCTCTTCGATCACGGAGTCAACGCGAGCGTCGTGAACAAGTACAACCTCGGCAAGGGATACGTTATGGACGGTGTGTTCGATTCCGACGGCATGCTCGAGGCGCCGGACACCGAGTGGGACAAGATATTCATCGCGAGCAGCTCGGACGGCGGGCGCAAGACCAATACCGGCGAGCACACCTTCTTCCCGTTTGTCAGTTATACGCGCGAGCTCACCGTTAACGAGTTCATCATCGGTGACGTCACTCACTGGCTCGCGGACGATTTCGGCGAATACACACTTTTCACCGATTACGACCGCCTCGAACTGTGGTACACGGACAATCCGAACGGCGTATGGACCAAATGGGACGCTACCGTCTCGCCATTTGAGAACAACGACAACGGCGAGCTCTGGGGCACGTACGCTCAGGGGATCAAGTTCACGGGAGAGGACATCACGGCGAGATATTTTGTTGTCCGCGCCGTAGATCCTCAGCCGGACGAGCTCATGTTCGTCTGCAATTACGCGGCGCCCGCGGCGGTGTACAATCCTCCCGCCGCCGAGTAAACGCGGTGACGTTTGATTTCTGATAATAAACGGGGCGAAAGGCGTCCCGGAGATAACGGTAATATCATAAAATGAAAAAAGCAGCAATTATTCTGACGGTCCTTGCGCTTGTCGTGTCGCTCTTTGCGGCGTGCCAGACGGCCGCTCCGTCCGTGCCCGCAGATACGACGGCGAAACAGCCGGCCGGCACGACGGCCGCCGCTCCGAAAACGGAGCAGCCCGAAAGCTCCGACAGCGCGGCAGTGTCCGAACCCGTCACGAGCGAGGAAGTGACGAGCGAACAGGCAACCGAGCCGGCGCCTGCGACGAGCGAGATCGTCACCGACGAGGCGACGGAATCCGTTCCCGTAACGAGCGAGATCGTGACCGACGAGGTCACTGAGCCCGCTCCCGCAACCGAGGAAACGACAGAAAAACAGCCCGAGCCCCCGGCGGATCCCTTTGAAGGCAAGGAACTCGAGCTTTACACAGAGATCAGCCGCAGCACGATGAGCGTCAGCTCCTATGAGATGAGGGGCTTCACCGTGTCTCCCGACGGCAAGTTCGCCTACTGCGGATTCCTGCAGGACGGACGTCTCGTCGTCAAATACGACGTCGAGCACAGTTTCGCCGAAAAAGAGACGTACAAACCCGCATCCTCGGACAACGAGCTCTACTGCAAGGGTCTCGCCGCCGACGACCGCGGCTACGTCTACGTGGGAATAACCCATAACGGACATTCGGACGTCTCGGTGGCCGTTCTCGACGGCAATATGAATCAGGTCGGGTATAAGACCGACGATCTCGGCGGCGGCAAGACGGGCGTCAACGGCGTCGCGATCAAAAAACTCGACGGAAAATATCTCCTTTACGTCGTCACGGGCTACGAAACCGACTCGGTCCGCTGCTACGACGTGACCGACCCTGCGAACATCTCCCTTTACGGCGGTTTCGGCGAGGGCGGCGTGATGGCTTGGTCCGTTTCGGGCGGCAAAGAGGACCCCTCTTACGTGGCGGTTGACGGCGACGGCACCGTTTACGTCTCGTGCGAAAAAGACAACGCCGTTTACAAAATCGCAAAGGACGGAAAGAGCGCCGTTTCCAAGGCGACGGTAAACAAGGCCTTCGGCATCTGCGAATCCGGCGAATATCTCTTCGTCGCGACGAAGAACAGCGCATTGTCTGTCGTACAGATTCTCAACAAGTCCGATCTTTCGAAGGTTTCGACCCTTAAATACGAAGATCAGAAGAACAATCTTTCGGATATCGCGGTCGGCGGCGGCAAACTCTTCGTCGGCGATCACGGCGACAACGTTCAGTTCGCCGGCCTCGTTCTCGGGGTCGCGCTCGGCTTCTGACGCAAATAAAACAGACTCTTCCTTTCCGGTTCCACACGCCGGACGGGTATGATAAATTTTGGAGGAAAGAAAATGAAAAAAATTACAGCACTCATCATCGCTCTCATAATGGTGCTCGCGGTCTTCGCCGGCTGCCAGGGCGGTGAGGTAAAACCCGGCAACGACACGACCGTCAAGCAGGGCAACGACACGAAAAAGGCCGACGACACAACCAAAAAGGCCGAGGAAACGACCAACAAGACCGAGGAAACGACTCCCAAGGCCGAGGAAACGGAAGATCCGAACGCTCTCCCGACCAAGCGCACGGCCTATACCACCGACCCGCGCACCAAGCTCGATCTTCTCGATCAGGGCGTTGATATCGTGCTCGTCCCCAGTTTCGTTCAGGGCAAGGGCGTGATCGTTAACGCCGTTATGGACAGCGACGGCAAGATCGATGCCGAGATAGCCGACTGGGATGTGATCAATACCAACTGCGCCCAGTTCACAAACGACGGCAAAAACAAATATTTCCCCTTCATCGGCTTCAAAAAGGCCGTGACTATCAATGAGGCGGTCATCGGCGACGTCACCGCGTGGTGTGGGAACGACGAAGACGGAAACCCGAAATGGACGCTTTATACTGACTATTCTGACCTCGAGGTCTGGTATACGGACAATCCGAACGGCACGTGGACCAAGTGGGAATGCACCGCCGAGCCCTTCGAGAACCCCGATTTCGGCATCCTCTACGGTTCGTATCCTCAGGGCATCTCCTTCAAGGGAGAGGACGTAACCGCCCGTTATTTCCTGATCTACGATCCGGATCCGAAGGAAGGCGAGCTCTGGATCGCCTGCAACCTCGCCAGCCCCGCGGTCATCTACAACCCGCCGGCAGCGTGAGTCCGCGTCCTTAGAGTATGATTCAAAGGCGGATTCCCGCCCTAATAATCCCTGAAAGGATAAAAAAATGAAAAAAGCAGCTGTTTTTGCTCTCGTTCTCGCGCTGATCGTTTCGATCTTCGCGGCATGCGGCAAGCCGGGCACGGATCCTGCGGGCGACACGTCCGGCAAGAACGTCGAAACGACTCCCAAAGCGGAGGACACGACCAAGAAAGTCGAAGAGACCACTCCCAAAGCGGAGGACACGACCAAAGAGGCCGAGGTAACGGAAGATCCGAACGCCACCCCGACCGTGCGCACGATGTACGGCGTTGACCAGCGCGACAAGCTCACGCTTCTCGATCACGGTGTTGATCCGAACCTCAAAATCGTCAACACCCTCACCGCGGGCAAGTCCTTCGCCGTTGACGCGACGATAGACGCCGACGGTAAGCTCGAGGCCGAGGTTGTCGACTGGAACGTCATCATGATGGGCCAGACCTCCGACGCACACACGACGAACGACGGCAAGCACACCTATTTCCCGTTCGTCGGCTTCACCGAGGCGGTCACTGTCAACGAGCTCGTTATCGGCGACTGTTCAAACTGGAATCCCGAGACGCCGCTCTTCACCGATTACGGAAAGCTCAAAGTGTGGTACACGGACAATCCGAACGGCACATGGACGGAGTCGAACTGGACCGCCTCGTCATTTGAAAACCCGGACAACGGCCTCCTCTGGGGGACCTACGCCCAGGGCATCAGCTTCACCGGCGAAGACGTGACCGCACGCTACTTCATCATCTGGTATCCCGATCCGCTGGTTGACGAGATCTATTTCACGTCGAACTCGGTCTGCCCCGCGGTCATCTACAACCCGCCGGCAGCATAACGTGCCGGGATATCCCGGAAATCAAAAACCGTAAATATCTTTCCGGTCACGCCGGGGAGAAACAATAATGGAGGAAAACCATGAAAAAGATTTTTGCATTGCTCGTCGCTCTCGTGATGGTAATCGCCGTTTTTGCATCATGCCAGAAACCCGGCACGAATCCCGGCAACGACACGACTGCCAAGAGCGAAGGCAACGACACGACGGCTAAGGCCCCCGAGACCGAGCCGAAGGGAGGAGACGACACCACCGCGAAGACCGAGGATACCTCGGCGGCTCCCGAGGGCGGACTCCCGAAAAAGCGCACTATCTACAGCACCGATACGCGTGACAAACTGACTCTCCTAGACCACGGAGTTGACGGAGTTGTCGTAAACGATCTCAACCAGGGCAAGGGCTTTGCGGTCGACGCGGTAATCGACAGCGACGGCAAGATCGAGGCGACTATCGCCGACTGGGATGTCGTGAACGCCGGAGCGGGCGGCCACATGACCTACGAAGAGGGCTCCAACGGAGCGACGTTCAAGTATTTCCCCTTCGTCGGCTACACTCAGGAGCTTACCATCAACGAGATAGTCATCGGCGACGTCAGCCACTGGGGACATGATTCCGACGGCCAGGGCGGCTGGGTCGGTCTTGACATATTCGATGATTACGACAGACTCGAGGTCTGGTACACCGACAATCCGAACGGCACGTGGACCAAGTGGAACTGCACCTGCACGAGCTTCGCTAACCCCGACAACGGTATTCTCTGGGGCACGTATGCTCAGGGTCTCAGCTTCAGGGGCGAGGACGTGACTGCCCGTTACTTCATCATTTACGATCCGGACCCGCAGCTCGGCGAGCTCAACCTCATCCAGAACGTCGCGGGAATGGCCGCGATCTACAACCCGGCGGCCTGATCCGCGGTTTGTATACTTTTCGGACGTAAAAAAACTTTACGGCGCAGATTTTTGTACTTTACAAAACGTTCAAAGTCTGCTAAAATAATTGACGCAGGTTATTAACATGAAGAAAATAATCGCTTTTCTCATAGTTCTGGCGCTTGCGGTTTCGGTCTTCGCCGGCTGCAGCGGCGGCAACGCCAACCCCGGCGGCGACACGACCGCAAAGCAGGGCGGAACGGATTCCAAACCGGAAGACACGAAAAAGTCCGGCGAGACGACTCCGAAAGCCGAGGACACGACAAAAAAGGCCGAGGAAACGGATGACCCGAACGCTCTTCCGACGGTCAGGACGCTCTACAACAACGACACGAACAACATCTCGAAGGTCGCTCTTCTCGATTTCGGCTTTGAAGGCAAGGTCGTCATCAACAAGAGGACGGCGTTCGGATACGCTCCGAACGTGGTCATGAGCCCCGAGGGCATTCTCAGCTGCGAGGCCGGCCTCGACTCTGTCGCGTGGGACGTCAAGCCCGCGGTGAGCCAGACCCAGTGGACCTGGGACGGTACGAACTCCTATATGCCGTTCACCTATTACCGCGCGGGGATCACGATCAACGAGATAATCATGGCCGACGTCACGAACTGGTCGCCCGAGACCCCGGTATTCAAGGACTATTCTGATCTTCAGATCTGGTACACCGACGATCCGGAAGACACCTGGACCCGCTGGGACTGCGAGGTCAAGGGAACCGAAAACTGGCCGTCCGACGAGCCGAATCTCCGCGGCACGTACAGACAGTGCATTCAGTTCATCGGACCCGAGGTCACGGCGAAATATTTCATAATGTGGGATGAGAGCCCCGCCAAGTGCGAGCTCTGGACGGTCGCCGGAGGCTGTTCGTTCTACGGCGTCTACGATCCCGCAAACGTGAAATAAAACAACTTTGTCCAATGCGGCGAAAGCCGCGGAAAATAAAATCAATCTCAAAGGAAAAAAAACAATGAAAAAAATTATAGCAATGCTTGTCGCGATCGTTATGTGCGCAAGCGTGCTGGCGGTCGTCGGGAGCGCATCCTGGAGCGACGGGTCGCTCGGCGAGTATCTCGCGGCTCACCCGAGTATTTCCCATAAGATCTCTTGGTTTAGTGGAAAGGCTTGCTTCAGAGTATGGAGCGACAAGGGCGACGGCACCGACTTCACTACCGTTGACGGAACCAAAGACGGCGTAGGAATGTGGCCCAACAATGACGGCGAAGTTGGCAAAAACCTTCATGAATGGAGCACGTTCATGGTCACCTTCTATGGCGATGATTACGGCACCGGCGGCATCCAGATGAACGGTCTCGCGCTGAACGACTGTACCGGCACGCCCGCCAAGATTAGCGCCGATCAGGTAAAGGCGTCCATCTCCGTCTATAAAAATGTCGGAGAAGGATGGAACAATTGGGAAAAGCTTACGGTCAACGACGTTGAGTACGTTCAGGATACCGGCTCCGGCTGTGGATACTGGTTTCTGTGGTTCAGCGAGGAAGTGACGACCAAGGCACTTCTCGTTCATTACAGCACTAATTACGAAGGCCACGACAATTCTCACTTCAGTTCATTTGCTTTCGGATACCTGTTTGTTCAGGGACTTTATGACAGCAACGGCGTTCACACCGCTTCCTCATCTGAGGCCAGCGACCCCACTCCCACCGGTGGCGATGATGAACAGCCCACCGCGCAGAGGACTCTCTTCACGTCCGGCAAGCATAACGCTTATGCCTGCAACATCACGCTCGGCGACGACGGCAAGTTCACCACAGTAAACGACAACTGGCATTGGACTGACAACTCCGGCGGAGCGCAGTGGTTCTGGGATGGACAGAACCATTACAACCCGTTTGTCGGATACGACAGCGCTGTGACGGCGAACGAGATCGTTATTGGCGACGTTTCCCACTGGGACGGCAGACAGATCGGTTCGAATCTTTTCACCGATTACAGCAAATTCCAGCTGTTTGTCACAGACGATCCGAACGGCGCGTGGACGAAGGTTGATTTCAAGGGCGAGACCTACAACTGCGACCAGGAACTCAACGGAACGTATCAGCAGGGCATCCGTCTCATTCTTAAGAAGGCGGTTACCGCGAAATATTTCCTGATCTACTATCCGGATTCGGCTCAGAACGAGCTCTGGACCTCTGCCGCCACCATGACGGCCGCCTATAATCCGGCGTACGCTTCCGCCGACACCGGCGATATGCTCAGCATCTCGATAGCCGTCGCTTCCGTTGCCATTCTCGGCACCGCGGCTGCGATCGTTATGAAAAAACGCAAAGAGGACTGATTATCCGCGCAAACCGCTGCGCCTCGGCGCAGCGGGTTTGCCCGTTCTTTGCGGGCGAGCAAAAAAACCCCCTTTTGTAATTCTGCGCTTAGACGCAAGTAAAAAATAAAGGAGAAAAACATGAAAAAAACACTGGCAATTTTAATGACAGTCGCAATGCTGTTTGGCATGATGTCCGTTATGAGCTTCGCTGCGGAGGGAGAAAAGATTTATTCTTTCACCCCCGGAATGTTCGCAGTATCCATGACGGAAGACAAGTTTGAAAAGCTTTGGATTCCCAACGCAGGTGAGCAGAGCACGGTTCAGGACCCGTGGAGATACGACCGTGTATACGTGCTTGACAAAACGGAGAAGGTAAACTGTATCTCTGTTGCCACCGTCCTTTGGGGCAACTGGGGTACTGCAAATGCAGGTAAAGTGCTCTCTCCCGAAAAGACCAAGATCTATTACACAACCGACGTAATAGACAACAGCATTTGCGATGACGCTGTTGACGAATGGAACAACACCTACAAGAAGCCCAAGAATCCCGATCT
>JAFZCF010000059.1 GCA_017552165.1 Clostridia bacterium | reverse complement strand
TCTGAGACTGCTGCGTCGCCTGACCGAGGAGAGATTCGTCGGTATAGGGAGAATAGCTGTTGGTATTGATAGTTATCACCGCGTCGCCCGAAATCACCGCGTCGTAGGAAGCGTCGATTCCGTCGCATCCGGCATATATTTCGAGAACGCCACCGCTTATCGTCACCGTTCCGCGCTGATTTCCCTTTTTAGAGACGTCGGAATTCGACGTCCTGATTCCGTCGCCGGACGTGGAGATCAGGATAAGACTGCCCGATTCCACCGTCAGCGAGTCGTTTCCTTTGAGCGCGTTGTCCGGCGCGGTAACCTTGATCGACGCTTCCTTTATTTTGAGATCGTCCTTGGAATGAATCCCGTTGTTGTACCCGGCGGTGACCACGAGACTGCCCGTGCCGGATATGCTCAGATCGCACTCTGCGTAAACGGCTGCGGATCCCTGAGTATCGTCCTCCGCCGTCTGAAGGGCGCGCGTGTCGATAATTTCGTTGAAACTTCCTTCGGCGACAACGAGTTTAACCTTATCCGCCGATTTGAAAAACAGCGGCGAGTTGAACGAACACGACGCCGACAGTCCGGAAAGCACCAGCGTGACCTCGGCCGTTTCGGGCGCAGAAACGACTATCATTCCGTCGTCCACCTTCCCGCTGAACGTGTAGGTTCCGGCGGAGCTTATAGTAAGCGTCGCGCCTTCCGACGAGTATTTCCCGTCAGTCGATTCGACTTTGAGTTCTCCCGTTATTTCCTTTCTGTTCGTCTCGGGATCGGTCACTGTCGACTCGCTGCCGCTGACGGCGGGAGGGGCGGTCTCGGTCCCGAAGCCGAAGTGCTCGGCGGAATCCGATCCGGATTCTTCCTGACCTAATCCCGAAAGGGAACAGCCGCACGCCGTCACGGCGACCAGGAGCACGAGGACTGTAAGAGTTATGATATTAAAACCTGCCTTTTTCATCGCGGGTTACCCCCTTTTTTTGTTATTGCGCTTTTATTTTACCGCAGTTCGGTTAAAAAAACTATAAAAAAATCAAAAAAGTCAAAAAAATGAGAAAAAAAGAAAAAAGCGATTCGCGCGCCGATGCCGCCGCCAAAAGAGAAAAAACTATAGTCAGAACGGGTATAGCCGGTGTCGCGGCAAATCTGATCCTTGCCGCAGGAAAAGGAGCGGTCGGACTGGCCGTCGGTTCGCTTGCCTTCACCCTCGACGCCCTGAACAACCTGACCGACGTGCTGTCAGCCGTCGTGACCATCATCGGGGCAAGGATCGCCGTCCGTAATCCCGACAAAGAACATCCGTACGGGCACGGAAGGGCGGAGTATATCAGCGCGATGATCGTTTCGGTCATCATACTTTACGCCGGCATGGGCGCCGCGCGCGAATCGGTAAAAGGGATAATCAGCCCTGCCGGGGCGGATTACCCGTACTATGCCCTTATTGTCATCGCAATAGCGGTCGTCGTGAAGATATTTCTCGGCATTCTGTTCAAAAAGCGCGGGAAGCAGACCTTTTCATCGGCGCTCTCGGCATCGGGCACCGACGCTCTTTTCGACGCGGCGATTTCGGCGTCCGTCCTCTTGTCCGCGGTGATCCGCATCGTATGGGGAATATCACTCGAGGCATGGGTCGGACTTCTCATTTCCGCGTTTATTCTGCGCACCGGTATCGGGATACTCCGGGATTCGTACAACGACATTCTCGGCAGGCGGGGAGACCCGGCGCTGATCGCCGCCGTTCGCGGGATCCTCGAATCAGAGGAACCCGTCAGGGGGGCGTACGACCTTATTGTAACCAATTTCGGACCGGGAAGGAATTACGCTTCCGTCCATCTTGAACTTCCGGACACTATGAAGGTGGAAGAGGTCGATCAGCTGGAAAGGCGGCTTCAGACGAAGGTCTACAGGGAGACCGGAGTGATACTGACCGGGATAGGCGTTTATTCATTCAATACGAAGGACGACGAGGCGGCGGTCATAAGAAATTGTGTGTTCGACGCCGTGAAGCGTCACGACTGGGCTTTACAGATCCACGGCTTCCACGCCGACACCGAGGCGAAAACGATGCGCTTCGACGTGGTTATGAGCTTCGACATCCCGCATCAGGAGGGGGTTTCGATCATTTCTTCGGAGATAGGAGAGCTTTATCCTGGGTATTCGATTCAGATAACGCCGGATATCGACGCGGGGGAAGAGTACAGTTAAGGCAATACCGCACAATTCGCGTGCGTGTATTGGCGAGAGATTTTTGTGCCTGTTTTGACTGAGAAATCGCAGGAAAACAGGCGGTTTTTCAAGATTTCGACGTCATAACAGGCGCAAAAAGAGCCGTCAAGACGCGTGCGTCGAATTGTGCGGTATTGCCTTAATAATATAACCGATATGCCGGCGTTTTCTCTTAACCCTCTCCGCGCAGCCGCACCGTCGTATAATCATGACCGACAGCGGGAAGAAACCTGTTTATCACGTCCGCGGTAAGCAACCTGATGCTGGACGTATTGACGCACGGATGGCATCCGATATGATCGTCCTTAAGCACGTCCTCATCGATCAGAAGCCTCACGGCGTGATCCCTGTCGTTCATCAGCCCCATAATGCTGACCGATCCAGGCTCGACGTCAAGGTGTTTCAGCATATCCTCCGGATCCGCAAACGAAAGTCTTGAAGAACCGATCTGCGCCGAAAGTTCCTTTGTTAAGAATTTTTTCTCTCCCGGCATCATAAGAAGATAAAACTGCGTCTTACTGCGGTTGCATAGAAACAGATTCTTGCAGATAACGACGCCGAGGATCCTGTCGACCTCGTAGCACGCCTCCATAGTGTCGGTCCTCTCGTGGTCGGTCCTCTGATAGCCGATTCCCAGAGAATCCAGCAGGTCGTAGGTGCGCACCTCCCGAGGCAGACGTCCATCGGTATTATACGGCCTTCCGT